>CANLED010000213.1 GCA_947489175.1 Chitinophagaceae bacterium
CATCGGTTTGATTCTTAAAGGGTACAGCGATTACGAAAACAACCTTAACAGGTTGCATACAGAACAAAAACGAGCAGGAATTAGAACAACTGTTTTAAACCCCGAAGTTGAAGAAATTGTTGAAATTGGATCAGAAGAAAAAATCCAAGGAAGAAAAACATTGACGCATTTTATGAATTCAATTAAAGACGGACTTATAGACCTTTTTAAAGAAGATTCTGATCGAACCTTAGAAGGAACCAAATAATAAACACACATCAATAACATAACCCCCATTATTTACTACTAACCACCTAAAAAAAATCAACATGATACAATTCGATTTACCCAAAGAGCAATCATCCATCATCAAAGTAATTGGTGTGGGCGGCGGCGGAAGCAATGCAGTGAGCTATATGCATAGCCTTGGTATCACCGGCGTAGACTTTATGGTCTGCAATACAGATTCACAAGCCTTGGCATCGAGCAGTGTGCCTAATAAAATACAACTTGGTCCTTCATTAACACAAGGCTTAGGCGCAGGGGCTAACCCCGAGATTGGCAAACAAGCAACGGAAGAGAGTTTAGACGAAATCCGTAAAATACTTGAGGTTAATACAAAAATGGCATTTATTACCGCTGGTATGGGCGGTGGCACCGGCACCGGTGGCGCTCCAATCATTGCAAATATTTGCAGAGAAATGGGCATACTCACTGTTGGGATAGTAACAACACCTTTTTCCTATGAAGGCAAAAAAAGACTCCAATACGCAAATGTGGGCATTGAGCAAATGAAAGCTTGTGTAGACACCCTACTCGTTATCAGCAATGATAAATTACGCCATCAGTTCGGAAACCTAACCATGAGTGCAGCTTTGTCTACAGCAGATAACGTGTTGGCTACAGCTACAAAATGTATTACAGATGTAATCAATACTACTGGACAAATAAACGTTGATTTTGCTGATGTATGCACCGTAATGCGAAATGGAGGTGTTGCCATACTTGGAAGCGCACGTGTTAGTGGCGATGATAGGGCTCAAGTAGCTATTGAACAAGCATTGAATTCTCCATTGTTAGACAATAACGATATTCGTGGCGCTAAATGGGTGTTAATCAACATCAATTCAAAGCGTGGTGAATACGAATTTACCATGGATGAAGTGGATACAATTCAAGAGTACTTGCTCACCATTGCAGGTTCTGATACTGATATTATACTTGGTTTAGGTTATGATGATTCTCTTGGCAATGAAATTGGTATCACCATCATAGCAACTGGGTTTGATCAAAAGTCTGCAACCGTTAGCAACCAATTGCATGAGAAGTTAACACCTAAAGAGGATAAAGTTGTTTTTACTTTAGATATGCATGCAAAAGTTGATGAGCATCAAGCAAATACAACTGTTCCCGCTGATCTTTCCAGTCAACCTAAAGAAGTAAAAAAGACACCGCAACAAGAAATTGATTTTACACCAACATTGGTTGTAAATGAAAAAATCGAAACACCTTTAGTGAATGAATTTCCTGCAGAAGACGGTCCCATCGTTTTTGAGTTAGATTTAAACTATGTTGAACCACAGGTTAGAATTGAAACGCAATTAGAAGTGCCTAAGCAACAGCCATCCCCATTACCCAACTCCAATCCTGTAACCCCTTTAGAAGCCAAGAAATCATCTTCAGTCTCTACAGGGTTTTTGGTAAGGCCTTCCGTAATTTATTCAGCGCCAGAAACACCTTCCACACCTAACCCAATAACCCAAGAAAATGTTCCTGCATTACCTACGACAGAAACACCTGAGGTCAAGAAAGCAGACCAAGAGTTGAATGAAGGAATGCAATTGGTTTTTAAAGAGGATGTAAAAGAAATTGCACCCGTGTTTCAATATCATCCAGTAGAACTTCCAAAAACCAATCCTTTCAGCTCATTTGATGAAGCAGAAGCACAAAAAGCAAAAGCAGAAGAAAGATTATACAAATTGAGAAACCTGTCCTATAATTTTAATTCAGCCGACCCAAATAATGAATACGAGAATACGCCTGCTTATGTAAGGCATAATTGGCAATTTAACAATCCGAACCATGCAACCGTTGAAAAGTTTTACAGCAGTTACGCCGTAGGCACAGACGAGAATAACGTTGCTCATCTTAGTACTATTAATACTTTCCTCGAAGGGAAAAAACCAGATTAATGAAAAGCCAAAAAAAAACAAAGCCTTGGAACTCTTTCCAGGGCTTTACTTTTTATTTGCAGTCGCAATTGTTGTTTATTCACCCTAATTTTGTAAAAACTTTACAATGCCAACAGTATTGATCACCGGTGGAACAGGAATGATTGGAACCGCTTTAAGCAGACACCTGCTTCAACAAGGATACGATATGATCATTCTATCAAGAAACCCTATCCAAACTGCTTCAAAGTATCGCGCAAGCGCTCAACAAAATAGTTTCAGACCCAGTGGCAATATTTTTTATGCAAAATGGGATACTGAAAAAATGATGATAGATGCCCAAGCCATCGCCAAAACAGACTATATCGTTCACTTGGCAGGTGAGGGCGTTGCTAAAAAAAGGTGGACAAAAAAACGTAAGGAAGAAATCAGGCAAAGCAGAACAAAATCCAGCGAACTTCTTTTTCATTGCCTCTCCACACAACCCAATAAAGTAAAAGCCGTAATTAGCGCCTCCGCTATCGGTTGGTATGGACCAGATGCCGGTAAAGTTTTTACCGAAGATGACCCGGCTGCTGCTGACTTCCTCGGACAAACATGCAAAGCTTGGGAAGAGAGTATCAATAAGGTTAAAAATCTCAATAAACGGTTGGTTAAACTTCGCCTGGGAATCGCTTTGAGCAATGAAGGTG
Organism: Chitinophagaceae bacterium; assembly: GCA_947489175.1. Lineage (GTDB taxonomy): Bacteria > Bacteroidota > Bacteroidia > Chitinophagales > Chitinophagaceae > Pollutibacter. The sequence goes on from CANLED010000213.1 coordinate 2,843, forward strand.
GAGCTTTGGTTGAATTTAAAAAACCTGTTCGCTTGGGTGTTGCTGCTGTATTGGGCTCCGGAAAACAAATGGTAAGTTGGGTGCACATTGATGACCTCTGCAGGGCTTTTATTCACGCCATTGAAACACCCGAAATGGAAGGCGTTTTCAATTTAGCCGCTCCAAATGTTGTTTCAAACAAGGAACTTACCTTGGGCATTGCCAAATCCATGAACGGCAATTTCTTCATCCCTATTCCGGTACCTGCTTTCCTCCTGAAAATAATCATGGGTGAAATGAGCGTAGAAGTCTTAAAAAGCACTACGGTTGACTCCTCTAAACTACAATCTTCTGGGTTTAATTTCATCTATCCTCAAGTGGATTCTGCCTTGCATCACCTCATTGGGTGATTTTTACTAGGATGATAGGGTAACCTGAAATTCATCAATAACCAATTTGTAGGTTACCCCGATTTGAATAGCCACATTTTCCTTCTCATGACTGATGGGAAATCCAAAGCATTTAGGATATTTATATTCCTCAACGGCTTCATGGATAACCTGATATGCTGTCTTCCCAAAAGTCCTCTCGGTGTCTTTATTATCCGTAAACCCTCCTACAATGAGCCCCTTCAACTTTTTCAACATGCCTGCTCTTTTTAATTGCAACATCATCCTGTCGATATTGTAAAGCTGCTCACCGATGTCTTCAATGAACAAAATCTTTCCTTTTGTGTCTATCTGCGCATTCGTACCTATCCCATGTGCCAGCAAACATAGATTCCCTCCTACCATTTCCGCTTTTACTGTTCCCGTTTTATTCAACTCATGCGCTTTGCTAAAATACACTACAGGCTTGCCTTCCAGCGTATCTTTCAATGATAACGTATACCTGCTTTCACCTTCTTCAACATTAAAAGCACCTGCCATAGGGCCATGTATACTCGAAATTTTCAATTGCTCATGCATGTATCCATGTAACACCGTAATGTCACTAAATCCTACAATCCATTTTGGATTTTTTTTGAAATTTTTCCAGTTGATTTGATCCAGAATTCTTGTTGTGCCATATCCACCCCGTCCAAAAATGATTGCTTTGATTTGGTCATTGTCAAGCATCTGCTGAAAATCATTCAACCGCTCCTCATCTGTTCCTGAAAAATAGTTAGTTGATTTTCCTCCCAAGGTTTTCCCTTTGACTACTTTGTAACCCCATTTTTTCAATGTTTTGATGCAGGAAGTTGCATTTTCTAAGGGCATGTATCCAGCTGGACAAACAATTCCTATTGTATCACCGGGTTGTAAGTATGGAGGTAATTTCATTGTATAAATTTAAACATCCATTTGATATTATTTGATAAGTTCTCATATAATAATCTGATAAAATGTTCAGTACCTCATTCAATACATTTGGTTATTTTTGCGTCATACGAAAATTGAACAATGAACCAAGCTCCTAAACGATACCTGATTACAAGTGCGCTGCCTTATGCCAACGGTCTTAAACACATTGGTCACCTTGCAGGCGCTTATATTCCCGCCGATATTTATGCACGTTACCTGCGCTCCCAAAAAAGAGATGTTGTTTTTGTTTGCGGAAGTGATGAACACGGCACTGCCATTCCCATTCAGGCAATGAAAGAAGGTACCACCCCGCAGGCTATCATCAATAAATACCATCAAGCCATGAAAGAAGATTTCGCCGATCTTCAAATTAGCTTCGATGTGTATCACCGCACTTCAGACCCCTTGCACCATGAAACTGCAAGAGAATTTTTTACGTATTTGAACGAAAGAGGCGAGCTTGAAATTAAAGAAACTGAACAATATTTTGATGAAGCCTCGCAAACGTTCCTGGCTGATCGTTTCATCAAAGGAACC
>CANLED010000214.1 GCA_947489175.1 Chitinophagaceae bacterium
ATTGGCAATTCTGTATCATTTTTCCCTTTTAGATTTAGGGTGATTTCTATAGAATCAATTTTATCAACTTCCTGACCACGATTAATTAATGAGATTTCATAATACTCTTGTCCTTTCTTTCCTTTTTTTAATGAAATTTTTGAAACGATGCTTTTCTTTTCAGAGTAAATGACACAATTAATAGGATAAGATTGGGGGTAAGTGTAAAAACAGCTTTCAGCAACAGATAGAATAAAAAATAAGCAGAATATTAATTTGGACATTTTCGACATGGGTCAATCGTTTATTTACCGAAAGTAGAAGTCTATTATTCCTCAGAGCTGTCAAAAAAGATTCAAAAACAGGTGATTTTGTTTCAAATTAAAAAAAACACAACCAAACTTGGAAAATAATCACCCTAAGGATGCATATTTCAAGTTTTATACTCGAAAATCAGGGTGATTTCTATTTTAGAAGAGATTTTGTGGAGCTAGTTATTTTGTAATTAGGCTTTTTGAGACTGAACCTAAGGGATATTTTATACTTTTAGACAAGGAATTGAAACAATTTCACCTGCTAATGAGACTTTTCTACTTATTAAATTGTTCTGAAAGCTCAATATTTGAAAGTAGTAGACTAGTTACAAATGACTGTTAAGGCTATAATACTTTATTGCTGTTTTGTTTTAGCATTTGCTACTGATAGAATCAAGCCGATGCTAACCTATAAATATCAGCATTGACTTTTATCAGAAAATTCTTTAACAGATGACCTCGGTTCGTTTTCGGCAGATGATCTACCTGTTGTCAATCCCCAATGTAATATTAGCTTAAATGAAAATGCAACACCATTGACAAGAAAAATGTGGAGAATTGCGCTAAATGATATTTAACAAAACAAAGTAACCAATGCCTCCGGCAGCTATTTCTCGGCGGGCAGGCGCCTTGGGTCTTCAGATGCTTGTCCCCTTTTTCAGCGGTAACTCGGCAAATTTAAAAATGAAAACTCAACTCATTGATGGAAGGAAGTATATCTCCAACACTCAGCTTACCATCCTCAATGGCTTTGGTGATGCAGTTGGCGAGTTGCTGGTATTTTGGTGTAACAGAAAACTCATCAAAGTAGATCAATTTAAAAAAAAGTGAGGTTTTCATTTGCCTTGAAAATATTGTTCGTTAAAATTGTCAATCATTTTTTAGCATTGATACTTCCCATTTCAAGCGCAGCAAGCATGAAAGGACCAATGGCCTTGAGATCATCGGTTCTGATGGGTTCACTCATGTAATAGGCATAGGTTCCGTTGCGGTTGGGAGAACCGCCCAAACCTCCTACAGCAACCGTCTTTGTAAAATGGGTATGCCCATCAACATCTTTCACCACAAACTCTTTCAACAGGCCAGCATACCCCTTTTGTACAGTCGTTCGATACGCAGGACTGATATACCCTTTATTGACAGACCTCGCCAAAGCATATACAAACATGGCACTGGCAGAAGACTCCAAATAGTTTTTTTCTGCACCAGCCTTATCTGTTATCTGCCACCAAACTCCAGAAGCATTGTCCTGCACCTTGACAATGGCAATGGTAAGCCTGTTCAGGATTTCCAATAATTTTTTTCTTTCAGGATGACGAAGATCCATTACATCCAAGACTTCCACCAAAGCAACATGGTACCAGCCCATGGCACGGCTCCAAAAGGACTGCGACAAACCCGTTTGCTTGTCTGCCCAAAATTGTTGTCTGCTCTCATCCCAGCCATGGTAGAGCAAACCTGTGTTGGGATCCCTGGCCTTTTGTTCCATCAGTACAAACTCACGCACGATATCCACATAGGCTTCTTTACCGCCAAAGCGCTTGGTATACTCTGCATAAAAAGGCTCAATCATGTACAGACCATCAAGCCACATTTGTGCAGGATACTTGAGCTTATGCCAGAATCCACCAGCCCTGTTTCGGGGCTGCCAATCAATTTGCTTCCGCAACAAATCCGCAGCCTTCTTGTATTTGGGATCTTGGTATGCATCATACAATCGCAATATCAACCTGCCTGTGAGAATATGATCAGCATTGTAATCGGTCAGATCATAGGTCCTGATGTGTCCATCGGCCGTCACAAAATGATCAACAATTTTTTTTACGTATTTGATGTACACGGAGTCTCCGGTTTTTTCCCACAATCCCCATATGCCCATCATGGTTACGCCTATTTCATAATTCCAGTTGGCAGGACGCACACTGCCTTTTGTGACCATCGAATCAGGATAAAGGTGAAATACCGTTGAAGCCATGTTGATGGCATCTGCACGTTGTGAGAAAGCATTGGTTGCTGAAAAAAATAGCAGGAATAAAAAAGGGCTGATTCTCCTCATGCTGCATTTATTAAGGTAGTATGTTGCTGTTTTGCTATTCATCATGTTCATTTATCTCACCAATGGTAACCACACGGTCATATCTGTTTTTCCGCGGTTCGCCCAGGCATAGTAAGGGATTAATTTTGCACGGATGGTTTTCTTTTGATTATTGATTTCACGGTAAAGTTTTCCTTTCCATGAATCGTTGTTTACCAACAGGAAATTGGTTTGGAGTGTCTTGATCTTGCTGCTTCCAATGACCATGTCTTCTACAACAAAACTGGCGTTGGATGAAATGGCACAATCAAATACACCAGCACCCTTCAGATCAGGAGACTCCAGACAATAGACCAATGGTCCTCTTTTTACCGTGACCTGGTTCCTTGACTCTTCCACAAGTGGATTGGATTCAATCATCATTACTGGCATAGAAAGATCAAGCACAATCAAATCGTTTTTTTTCCATTTTCGATTGAGGGTGACATAACCGGTCTCACTGGCTTGGGGTTTGAGTTTGATACCATTTATGAGAATGGAAAATTGTTTGCACCAATCAGGAATGCGCAGGTGCAGATTCATACCAGAAGGATATTCTCGTAATGTGATGTTGATGCGACCCGCCCACGGATAATCCGTCTGCTGTTCAAGCAAAATCGATTGCCCATTGTCAAGTTTTGTTTTGAGCGTATTGCCAGAATACATGTTGACAAAAAGTTCATTGCCCCGCATGGAATACTGGTAATGCTGCACTTCAGCAATTGTTCTTACCGTATTGGGCGGACAACAATTCGATTTGCTGATGTATGCTTGGCGTCCACCTTCCCAGCGCAAGTGATAGGGAAAATGGGAAGAGGATGCAAGGGGGTTGGTATAAAAATAATCCCGTCCTTCCAAACCGACACCACTCAAGACACTATTATATAGGGAGAGCTCCAATACATCAATATACTTTGACTGGCCAGTGAGGAGAAACATTCTCCAATTCCACAGTACATTGCCAATATTGGCACAGGTTTCATTGTAAGCCGTGAGGTTGGGCAATTGAAAATCTCGTCCATAAGATTGGTGGACTTTCTGCACCGTATCAGGCTTGTATGAAGTGCCATCTACCGATACCCCATCATAGAGGGCACCACATCCTCCCGTGACATACAGCTTGGCAGTGGTGACATTGTCCCAAAGGGCATCCAATGCTGATTTCAATTGCGGATCTCCTGTTTCGGCATACACATCTGCAGCCCCTGCAAACAGGTAATTGGCGCGCACTGCATGTCCTGCAACCTTCTTCATTTCCCTGAAGGGTGCACGGTCGCTGTTGTCATCAGTACCTTCAACAGTACCACGGATGGTGATGAGGTAGTCGGCAAGGTTGAGGTATTTTTTTTCTCCGGTAGTCCTGTACAATTCTGTCAGCCCCATGTAATGGGAAGGACAGATGGCATTACGGGCCTGCGCTGCAGAGGCCTTTGCATAAAAGCCAATCAAAAAGTCCGCCGCTTTTACTGCGATGTCCAATAAGTTTTTTTTGCCTGTTGCCCGATGATGAATGCAAGCCGCCGTCATCAGGTGACCAAAATTGTAAGCTTCAAAACTGAGCACATCATCAAACATCATCGACTTGCCGGACTGCTTTTCTTCAATGATATTTTTGGTATACACATACCCGTCTTGTCTCTGCGCTTTGGCTATCACTGCAATGGCATCATCCATCAACCTGTCTATATTCGGATCCTTTGTTGCCGCGTACAGCGCTGCAGCGGCTTCTAGCGTTTTATAAAAATCACCATCATGGAATGAAGGCCCTCTGAAACGGCCTGGCTCGATACCCGCCGCCACCTTAAAATTCTTGAATGCATAACAGATGGTATCACTGGTATAGGTCTGCCAAAGCTGAGGAAACATGATATCCCTGCACACGAAAAAACGCTCTTTCCAGAAACCAGCAGTCCAGGAAACATCGTTGATGCCTGTGGTTTGCATGACAGCAAAAGGGCTTTGGCTTGTATTCACCAAGCCACCCTGTGCATGCGTGAACAGCGCAAGAGCCAATGAGAGAACAAGGGTTCCGAATTTCTTTTGCATTATCGTTGATTATTGGGTTTCACACATCATTGAAATATTGATTTCATGTACGCAGCATTTGAGCCAAAATTCTTTTTTACATTGTTGGGTTCTTTTGCATCACGGGACCTTTCCAATACCAACCAGCCAGACCAACCCATCTTGTCTAGGGTTTGCTTCACTTTTTTCATGTCCAAGCGTGTATTGTCTTGCAGGAGTACCCCATCATCATCCGTGCAATGCATCTGGATGATATTTTTCCTTCCCAGGATCTTCAGCTCTTTG
>CANLED010000215.1 GCA_947489175.1 Chitinophagaceae bacterium
CAGCTAAAGATTTGGCGGTGGTAAATTCTCCCATCGCAGTTGAACCAGATCCGCTAGCTTTGGTATAATTTCCCATCGCTGTCGAGCCAGTTTGGGTGGCTAAAGTATTATTACCCATCGCTGTGGATTGCGTACCGCTGGCAGTGGTAGATTCTCCCATTGCAGTTGAACTATAACCGCTAGCAGTGGTCAAACTTCCCATCGCTGTGGAATTTTGGCTGCTAGCCGTTGTGGTCGCACCCATGGCAGTGGAATATGGGGCACTAGCGATTGTTTGAGATCCCATCGCAGTTGAGGCTTCTGCGCTAGCAGTGGTCATATTTCCCATCGCTGTGGAATATTTATAGGTAGCTTTTGTACTACTACCCATTGCAGTTGAATAAGAAGCGCTGGCAATGGTAGAGTAACCCATTGCGGTTGACCAATAAGCGCTTGCTTTAGTAGCGTGACCCATCGCTACGGACCATCGTCCAATATTGGCATCATCCCATTCTGTTCCAATAGCCTCTCCTACCCTAAAGGCAGCACTTTTTGGATACCACATCATGCGTGTACCCGCACCCAAAGAAGAAGCTACTCCCGAACTTGGAGTTGCGGAGGTTGCAAAGAACCCGTCGTTGCTGGTGAATGTTTTCTTTCCTCCCACATTTTGATTGGTGGTTAAATCTACACCTGCAGCACTTGAAATGGCTGATGACGCAATCCAAGAGGCTCCATCATAATAATAAAATCCCGCTGTTCCGTCTGTTTGATAAATCAAAAGTCCTTTAGATGTTGCTGAAGTTGCGATAAGGTCCCGTTGCGCCTGAGTCATTCTCGGTGCCAAAAAACCCTTTGTTGTTGAGCTCACATCCAACTGGGCTGCGGCATTCGGCGTGGCGGTTCCAATCCCCATCTGGGCTTTTACGTTTGTTGCCATGAGCAGAACCACCAGAAGGACAGGAGTGAAAATTGATTTTTTCATGCTTTTGTTTCTATTTATATTTTTTGTGGATTGTAATTGATTGTCCTTTTGAAACAGGAATTGATCTTCGTCTGAATGTTTCAACTGGTTTGAAATAATTGGTTTAAGGAATATCATGCTTGATTGTTAATTTGATATCAAATGCAAATCAATTCAAAATCTGCGCTCTTTTTATGAAAAAACCCATCAAATAGTTTGCATTTGGAGAAATGCAAACTATTTGATGGGTTAAAACCGCCTGTTGGACAAATATGGTTACTTTTTAGAAACTATTTTGGTAAAATATACTTTATGACATAAACTGTGTGTAAATGGGAAACTGCTGAAGAAGTGGAAATAGGCAGAAAAAGTCCTTCAAAAATAATTGGGCCTCTAACTAATTGGTCTTGAAAAAGTCGCTCGGATTCTTTCCTGTGTATAATTTGAAAACCCGAATGAATGTACTTTGGGTTGTAAAACCACACTTGACGCCTAAGCTCTTGAAAGTGTGGTCATCCAGAAAGCCTTCTGATATCAGCTTTAACGCGAATGCGATTCGCTCGCTATTTTTCCATTCAATAAAAGATTGCTTTTTTATTTCATTGAAAAAGAAAGTCCAATGATGCAAAGGGATTCCAGAATCCAGAAAAAGGGTATCCAACTTGAATGCAGGGTCTAAATACCTTAGCTCAGTCTTGCATTTTTCAAGTTCAAGTTGAATGGCAGCCAAATAACTCTCCGTAAAAAGAAAAAGAAATGGCTGCTTTTCATCAGGTGTTGATTCCACAATCTGCTCTTCATCTTCAATGGCAGGAACAGTTTTTGCTTTCAACAATGAACTGGATCCTCCCGTGGCTGAATTTTGTCGTTCCAAAGGCAACCCATACATGATTCTTGGGAACAAGAAAAGGCTAAGATTAATCAGTGAATACGACAATACAATGATGAAAAAATAAACTCCAGAGCTCTGTTGAAATACCCTTTTGTTTTGAGTGGACAACATGTTATAGAGCCCCAATAAGTATGCAATTGATGCGATGGTGATCAAGCAGATTAATGCAAAAAGCCATTTGCGAATTAGCAAATATTGGGTTTTATTGCCATACAAAGGCGCTTTCTTCCACAAGTCACTTATCAGATACCAATTTAAAATGCCGTAAAATATAGTATGGAATGGCCTCAAAAATTGGTTTAATTGTTTTGGAATGATTACATTGGTATGAAATTTGGTAAAGAATAAATTTCCACTTATCAAATTTTCTGCCACCAAAAGCTTGTTGCTCCAACTTGAAAAAAGAAAAGGTAAACTTCCCATGAAAATGAGAAAAAAAATCAGGAAATGAAGGTAATCCAAGAAGGAAAGCTTCGAATAATCTCTTACAATACTTCTGACATAAAAATATGAGAGAGGGCCAATCAGATAATAAATGCTCGGAATACTGCTAAAAAAAACGGCAACTAACGTAGCAGAATTGCTGAACAAAAAAATATAGATTGAGATGCAATAAAGCGATGTTGAGAAAAAATAGCCCGCTAAGTATCTGTTGGCAGAATTCAATCCGTTCTTCATACCAAGAAGCATGACGGACAACAACATCCCGGTAATAAAAATATATAGTAAGAAAGAATTCATAAAGTAAGTAGCCTGATTGAATATAAAACAAACGTTGCAGCAAGGAAATCAATTCTGTGATTTATAGAAGCTTAAATTGAAGAAATTAAGTCATCGACTTTAATCTGCATTGCTTGAAAATCAAGCCGTGCCAAAAAATTACTTAAGCTCAATTTTTGCGCTAACTTACACCTATTACTGATAACAAGTCCTAAAAATGTACCTTTTGGATAAAATCTGCATTGGTACACAAAGATTAAACGCAGGTAAATTCCTAGCAAAACAACATTTTTTAGCATCTTACGATCAATATGGTGCAAACCCTTGCGGTTGACCAAAACTTGGTTTGGTGATATTAGGGTAGGGGCAAGCCCTGCCCTAATATTGATTGTAAAATCGCTAAGGTTTCTTCGGCGATTTTTTTTGAGCATCTTGTAAAACTACAGCCATTTGAAAAGGATGCCCCTTCACGACAGGCACAGTTTTTCCCAGCAATTTCTGAATATCCCTTAACAAGCTCATCTCCTCTCTATCACAGAAAGATAAAGCAATTCCATTTGAACCTGCCCTACCAGTTCTGCCAATCCGATGGATATAGGTTTCAGGCTCACTGGGCAAGCCGTAATTGATTACATGCGTTAAGTTTTCTATATCAATGCCCCTTGCTGCAATGTCTGTTGCCACCAACACAGGTGTTTCTCCACTCTTAAAATTAGCCAATGCCTTCTGACGCGCATTTTGTGATTTGTTGCCGTGGATGGCCTCAGCTTGAATGCCAGCATACTTCAATTCGTTTACTACCTTGTCTGCTCCATGTTTTGTTCTCGTGAAAACAAGCACGCGCTCTATGGTTTTGTCGCTTAAAATATGAATGAGCAAATTTGTCTTCTCGGTTTTTTCTACGAAGTACATGGATTGCACAATCGTTTTTGATGTTGAAGAAACCGGTGTTACTTCAACCCTTACTGGTTCGTGCAAGATGCTATCTGCCAACTTCGCAATTTCATTGGGCATGGTTGCTGAGAAAAACAAGGTTTGTCTTTTCTCTGGCAGTTTTGCGATTATCGCTTTTACGTCATAAATAAAACCCATGTCCAGCATCCTGTCTGCCTCATCCAACACAAATATCTTTACAAAAGCGAGGTTGATGAACCCTTGTTCCATAAAATCAAGCAACCTTCCGGGCGTTGCTACCAAGATATCAATGCCGCTGCGCAGGGCTGTGATTTGAGCATTTTGAGCTACACCTCCATAAATAACAAGATGCTTGATGTCGAGGTTGCGGCCATAAGCTGCTATGCTCTCGTCAATCTGAATGGCCAACTCACGGGTTGGGGTTAGGATCAATGCCTTGATGCTCTTATATTGCTTGCCTACTTGCTTAGCTTTGTGCAGTTGCTGTAAAATGGGGATGGCGAATGCAGCGGTTTTACCGGTGCCTGTTTGTGCTGAACCCAAAAGATCCTTTCCCGACAAAGCAATGGGTATGGCTTTTTCTTGAATAGGCGTGGGTGTAGTATATCCTTCTGTTTCGAGTGATCTGAGAATTGGTTCTATTAAGTTTAAGTCCTTGAATAACAATGTGAATACTTTTTATGATGAGAACTTGATAAGAATAGGGTGCAAGATAGTTAATAATGCCTCCACCACCCCGTCTTCAGACCTTCGCTTCGCTCGGTCTGAATCCACCCCTCCTGTCCAGGAGGGGAATCTTGGATAGATTCACCGGCGAGTAGCATGTTTGGTGATTTGAACTAGACAAGAAAGTAATTCCGCCAAAGACTCCCCTCCTGGACAGGAGGGGTGCCGAGACAGATGAGCGAAGCGAATCTGGCTAGGCGGGGTGGTGGAATTAATTTGTGGGAAAATCTAACTTTTGAAACATCCACCACCCCGTCTCCAGACACTCGCTTCGCTCGGTCTGGATCCACCCCTCCTGTCCAGGAGGGGAGTCTTGGATGAGTCTACCGGCAAAAAGCATCTTTGTTGACCTACAGTAAACGAGGATACAATTTTCGGAAAAGACTCCCCTCCTGGACAGGAGGGGTTGCCGAGCCCGATGAGCG
>CANLED010000216.1 GCA_947489175.1 Chitinophagaceae bacterium
GTTGCAATTTCAAGATCTGATTGTGCAATTTGAATCTCAAGATTCTGTTGTAGTGCCAAATTAACAGCATCCTTAGCAGTAAATATGCTGTCTTGTGCGTAAATACCATGACTCAATAAACTAAAAATTACTAAAAAACTAAATCTCATGGGTTTCTCTTTTTTTCCTAGAAATATATGAATACAAAGCTGGCACAACAAAAAGGGTTAATACCAATGCGAACAATAACCCCCCGATGATAACAATTCCCAATGGAATTCTACTCTTCCCGGCAGAACCCAAGGCCATCGCGATGGGCAAGGCTCCTAGTGCAGTAGCCAATGTAGTCATCAAAATAGGTCTTAACCTAGCCGCTGATGCATCAATCACTGATTCAATTTTATTAAATCCTTCTTCTCGCTTTTTATTAGCAAATTCTACAATTAGGATACCATTTTTAGTAACCAATCCTATCAGCATGATTATGCCAATTTGAGAAAATATATTGATGGATTGACCAAATATTGACAAACTCAATACCGCGCCTGCTAAAGCTAGGGGCACTGTAATCATAATTATAAATGGATCTACAAAACTTTCAAATTGGGCCGCTAGAATTAAAAAAATCAATATCAAGGCCAGTAAAAAAGCGTTTTGTGTATTTGAGGAGCTTTCTGCAAAATCACGTGAAGATCCACTTAAGCTGGTGGTAAAAGATTCGTCCAATATTTTTTCTTTAATCCTTTTCATTTCAGCTATTCCATCACCTATTGTTTTTCCTGGCGCTAAGCCTGCAGAAACAATGGCACTTTTTAAGCGATTGAAATGATATATGGTAGGAGGGTTTGCGGTTTCGTTAATTGAAACAAGATTATCTAATTGAATTAATTGTCCTGCTCTGCTTCTTAAATAGAAAGATTTTAAATCCAACGGAGCATCCCTGTCCTTACGATCAACTTGTCCTATTACCTCATATTGCTTTCCATTTCTAATAAAATAACCAAATCGTCGTCCACTTAACGCCAATTGAAGTGTATTTGAAATGTCTAAGATAGAAATTCCCAACTCACTAGCCTTTAGCCTATCAATCGTAATTTGTATCTCAGGTTTATTAAATTTAAGGTTTACGTCATTTCCTTGAAATACAGAACTTTTCACAACTTCATCCATGAAATCAGGCACTTTTTCTTTTAGTTTGTTGAAATCAAGGTTTTGAATTACATATTGTACTGGCAAAGAACCCCTTGATGATTGTCCAACTGAAATTGTTTGTTCTTGCGTTACCAAAACCCTCACGTTAGAATAATCCTTGAACATTTTGTTCATCTGCTGGGCAATATCATTCTGGCTCCTTTTTCTTTCTCCGGCATCTACTAAACCCATGCTAATAGATGCTGCATTTGCTCCACCTGCTCCTGAAAAATTTGGCGCAAATGATAAAACAACTGAACGCTCCGGAACGGAATCCATTACTTTTTGTGTTATATCATATACAACCTTATCCATATAATCAAAATCAGTTCCTTCTGGTGCTAAGATACTTGCCCTTAGCCTGTTTCTGTCTTCCATTGGTGCCAATTCATTTGGCAATCCTTTTCCTACTAAATAAATTACACTAACACATGCCAATACGAGAATCAATGCAATCCACCTCTTTCTCATGAATGCTTCAAGCCATCTTTTGTATCCGGATTCCATTGCCCTGAAAAATGGTTCAGATTTTGTATAAAACCAAGAATGCTTGTGTACATCTTTCTTTGTAAGATAGATATTTAGTACTGGAGTAAGTGATAAGGAAACGAAGGCTGATATTAACACAGCGCCAGCCACAACAATTCCGAATTCACGAAACAATCTACCCACAAATCCTTGTAAAAAAATAATGGGGAGGAATACAACAGCAAGTGTTAATGAAGTAGAGACAACAGCAAAGAATATCTCTTTTGAGCCCTCTCTTGCTGCTTGCCATTTGTCCATCCCTTGCTCTATCTTTTTATAGATATTTTCGGTTACAACAATTCCGTCATCAACAACAAGTCCTGTTGCCAATACCAGAGATAATAAAGTCAAAACATTGATAGAAAAACCAGCAACATACATGATAAAAAATGCACCAATCAATGCTACAGGGATGTCAATAAGCGGCCTAAATGCAATCGACCATTCCCTAAAAAAGAGATAAATAATGAGTACTACCAGCAAAATAGCAATAACCAAGGTTTCTTTTACTTCAGTGATAGCCTTTCTTACAAACAGTGTTTTATCGAATCCGACCTCTAGAACAATATCTTGGGGAAGGTCTTTTTTGATTACTTCAATTCTTTTATACAGTTCATCTGCAATGGCAACTTGGTTTGATCCAGGCTGAGCTACAACAGCTACATTAACAGAACTGACATTGTTTTTACGGGTGGCTGACTCTTCATTTTCAGGTCCAATAATAGCATATCCAATATCCTTTAATCGGATGATATTCCCTTCAGTTTGTTTAACAATAAGGTTGTTAAAATCCTCTTCTGTAGTTAGCTTCCCATAGGCTTTAACAGTAAGTTCAGTAACATTTCCTCTTACTTTTCCCCCTGGCAGTTCAATGTTTTCTCTGTCTAAAGCAGTTTTTACATCTTGGATGGTTAGTTTGTAGGCAGAAAGTTTTACTGGATCAAACCAAATCCTCATGGCCGGTCTTTGTCCATAAATATTTACTCCGCTAACTCCTGGAATGGTTTGTAACCTCTCTTGTACAATGTTTTCTGCCAAGTCAGACAATTCAATCAATGTCCTTTTATTACTTTGCATCTGAAGAAAAACAATGGGCTCTGAATCTGTATCTTGCTTGGCTACAGTAGGAGGGGCATCAATATCTTGCGGCAATCTACCTGATGCTTGTGACACTTTTTCCCTTACATCATTTGCTGCTCTTTCGAGGTCAACACCCAATTCAAATTCAACAGTTATGTTGCTGCTTCCTTGTGAACTGGAAGAAGTAATATTTTTTACACCTTCCACACCATTTACTGCTTTTTCTATAGGCTCAGTAATTTGCTGTTCAATAATTTCAGCATTTGCCCCCACATAAGATGTTCTCACGTTTACAACGGGTGGGTCAATAGCAGGGTATTCACGTACTCCCAAAAAAGAATATCCTATTACACCAAAAATGATGATTACTATGGAGCAAACAACAGCGAAAACTGGACGTTTAATACTAAGTTCAGATAAATTCATTGATGTCTTTTTGAGAGGTCTATTGGATCTTTGAAATAATTAGCTTCGAATCTTTTCTTACAAATAGGAGGCCAGTTATAATGACGGTGTCTCCAACTTTAATACCACTGGTTATTTCAACGTTTTCAACCCCTCTTGTACCTGTTGTTACATTTACAAACTCAGGGCTACCATTCTTGAACAAAACCAATTGTTTCGATCGTGCACTCGGTATAATTGCTTGAGTTGGAACTACTACTGCTAGATCATTTTTACCCAATTCTAAACTTACTTTAGCAAATGACCCTGGAACTAATTTTGCATCGGCTTCGTTTATCACAGCAAGAATTTTCAAATTCCTAGTCTCAGATTCTATGATACTTTCTGAAGCCAATATAGTAGCAGTATAGTTATTGGAACTTCCTTCAATTGTAAATTGGATATTCATTCCCTGCTTAATATCAGAACTGTATTTTTCAGGAACACTGAACGTAATCTTTTTTTTGTCGACCTGACTCAAAGATGTCAAAATGTTTGATGGTGTGATATAAGCACCTAAACTTATATTCCTTAAACCTATTCTTCCTGCATAAGGAGCAAGTATTTCAGTTTTTAAGATGCTCACCTGAATTAACTCAATGTCAGCCTTGATGTTGTTTACTTGAAGTAAACTTAAATCATAATCTTGTTGACTTATACCACTTATCTTCAACAATTCTCTTTGTCGCTCTTCAGTTTTTTCTGCAATTTGAAGCTGAACCTTAAGCTTTTTCAATTGTGCTTGTAGGTCTCCATCAAACAACTTCACCAAAATTGTATTTTTGGGTGTATAGGTTCCTTCTTTAAAATTAATTTGAACAATTCGCCCAGATATTTCAGACCTGATTTCTGTCAACTCAAAAGGAAGTATATTCCCTGCAATCTCAATTTTATTTGAAAGTGTTGATGATTTTACTAAAATAGCTTCAACTTTTAAGGGACCATTTTTTGATGGCCCATTGGATTGCTTTACATCTTTTTTATTTTCACAAGAAAAAAACACAAAAGACAACAATAGAGGGATAAACACATTTTTCATAATAAACGAAAATAGATTAACCTTAAAAAAAAAAGTGATTATAATTAATTTTTTTTAAAAACTTAGATTTTTTATAGAAAACAATGACTTGAAATCAATAAAATCTAATTTTTTCAGCAATTAGACGTTTTTTTAACGTTTAAACTTGCAATAATTCTATAAAAATATTAAAATAGTAGCTCTTTTTGTTTAGAAATATTTTGTTCATGTAGAATTAATTTACGCTTTCTCTCTATTCCGCCTACATATCCAACCATTTTGCCATCAATACCAATCACCCTGTGGCAAGGAGTTATCAGCATAATTGGATTTTTCCCATTTGCTGAAGCAGCTGCTCTGA
>CANLED010000217.1 GCA_947489175.1 Chitinophagaceae bacterium
ATTCATCTGGTTTTGTAAAAGCATTTTGCTCATCAATGTCAGCATGGTGAACACGCAGCGATTCTGTTTTGGTATGGGCATCTACAGAATCAGATTTACCAGATGCCGCGGCTTCTTTTGCAATAATCGAAACAGACCCTTTGGGACCAATAACATCTTTTACAAAGAAAGCGGTTTCGCTAATCATGGGTCCCCAACCGGCTTCATACCAGCCGACTGAACCATCTTCAAAGCGAATTTGAAGTTGACCATAATTATAGTTACCAACGGGTATATCATTTGTGAGTCGAGCCCCAATTGCACTAACTTGAGTAGGTTTAGATCTCACCATTTGACACATTACATCGATATAATGTACGCCACAATCAACGATGGGACTTAGGCTTTTCATGAGGTTACGGTGAACATCCCACATATAACCATGGCTTTGTTGGTTGAGGTTCATGCGCATGACAAGTGGTTTACCTAATTCTTGTGCGATATCAATGAATTTAATCCAAGAAGGATGGTGACGAAGTATGTAGCCAATAACCAGCTTTTTACCTGCTTTTTTTGCTGCTGTGGCAACGCGTTGAGCTCCTTCTACAGAATCCGCGATTGGTTTTTCCATAAAGACATGACAGCCTTTTTCGAATGCCATTACAGCAAATGCTTCATGGGTGTCGGGGTATGTTGAAATACAAACTGCGTCTGGATTAGTTTCCTTGATTGCAAGTTCATAATCAGAAAAAAGAAGATATCCCCCACCAAGTTTTTCATTGAGCAATTCTTTGCTTTTACCCGTTGAAACAATACCACAAATTTCAACACCATCAAGTAATTTATATGCCATAGCATGAGATGCACCCATGTTACCACAACCTACAACAAGCACACGAAGCGGATTATTTGAAGACATTTATCAAAATTAAAATTGATTTAACATTTATATCTCCTCAAAGATATTCAAATCAATTGAAATAAGATGACAGAAAAAAGCCATGTAAATACATCCCTTTGGCTAAATTATAAGTTTATTCAATCCTTTCTAACAATGCTACTTGCTCCTGAGCTCTTTTGAGAAATGATAGAAGGATTGCCCTTATAAGCAATATCACTGGCACCGGAAGCAACTGCCTTTATGCTTTTAATGGCTGTAATTTGAATACTAGAAGCACCACTTGAAGATGCTTCAGTATTTTCAGTCTTCAAAGAGAAGCCTTTGAAATCACTGGCACCTGATACCGTAATTTTTGCATCATTGGCTGTTCCTGATATTGTGAGGTCTGAAGCGCCTGAAAAAATTACGTTTAATTTTTCAACCTCAATCCTTCCTTTAAAATCACTTGCACCACTAAAAACCAAATCAAGATTTGACGATTTCAAAATATCGTGTACAATAAAATCGCTAGCCCCTGATGCTGTAATTTTTTTTACGGTTGGAGCAGAAAGATATACTTTCAATTTCAGGTTTGACTGCCATCCTCTCCAACTTTGTTCTCCTAAGGATATTTGAAGAATGCCATTAACAACTTTGGTTACAATTCTGTCTCGGACAGATTTCTCAAAGGCACTAACGGCAAGATCGAAATTTTTTCCTTCTGAAAAATAGACTGTAAAAGGCCCCCTAACCTCAATTGCATTGAAATCGCCTACTTGCCTGATTACTACATTTTTATCTTCAATGGTTGTATTATCCTGTGCACCAGCACATCCATAAAAAAACAACAAAAGAGCAATGAATGATTTCTTCATAAATAAATTTTTATTAATACTTTTTAATTTTTCCTAATCCAGCAGAAGAAGAGGCCAATATTTTTGGAGAACCTTTATAGGTAAAATTGCCTGACCCACTTATGGAAGCAGTCAAGGAATTATTTACAGTAATTTGTGCATTCCCAGAGCCACTTTTAGAGATGGTACAATTATCAGCAAAAAGGTCAAAACATTGAAAATTACCAGACCCGCTGGATTTAATAGAAGCATTTTCAACGTTACCACTCAGCCTTATATTCGAGGATCCCGCATTTTCAAGTTCAAATTCACCAACATTAATTTTTCCAGATAAGTTTCCAGAACCATCTAACCTTATGTGCAATTCAGCAGATTTCAAAACTCCTTCTAATGAAATATTGCCTGAACCTGTTGAAATAATTTGATTCAAGGAAGGTGCGTGAACAACAACAACATAGCCGCGACCAATTGTATTGATTTCATTGGAGAACCAGTTTTTACCTTTTTTATGAAAGATCTTTAGTTCATTTCCGTCAAGTTCTGTAAGAATATCTTCTGGGTAGTCGCCAGTAATTTCTATTGAAAATTCTTTTGAAGGTTGAAATGTAAAATCAATGCTACCCTTGATTTCAACGGAATTGAAACGAGTCAGTTTTCTTTGTTCTGTATGCTTTTGTGCAAAAGTTAAGGTGGAAATCAAGCATAAAATAGAAATGAGCATCAACTTCATAAATGGTTTGTTTTGATTAATACGAAACTGCATTCATTTAGTTACACAAAAAAATAAAATGATAAGTAAAATTTAATTTGATATAAAAAGGAATTAATTTCGTTTTTAGTTCCCGGGGTGCTGAGGCTACTTTAGCTGATGCTGAGATTAAACCCGTTGAACCTGATCAGGGTAATTCCTGCGCAGGGAAGGCCAGAGCACATATTCTCCCCTTTCCTGTTTTTGTAAACCCGTTTGTTGGCTATAACCATCAAACACAAAACAAAAACAGTTATGAAGAAATTATTTTTTCTAGCTATCGTCATCTTTTCAAGTGCAACAATTTTTGCACAAAAAAGTCTTTCTATTCAAGTTTTAGACAGCCTAACTAACGAACCAATTGCAGGAGCAACCGTTTCTATTAAGCAAAAATTGTTTGTTACAAGTAGTGATGGTTATGCTTTTATCAATCAAAAGGATGGTATTAATTCTTCGTGTTTTGTAAGTTCAGTTGGTTATGTTTCAAAAGCAATTGACTTATTAAAATCAACACAAACAACTGTAAAATTATTACAAGTTATGAGCCTGATGATGCCAATAGAAATAAAAGCTGTTAGAGCAGGTCTAGACTATCCCTTTACACAAACATTTATATCAAAAAGAACTTTAGAAAGCAAAAATGTAGGGCAAGATATTCCTGTGTTACTAAACCAAGTTCCTGGAACTGTGATAAATGCTGATGCAGGAAATGGCATTGGTTATACGGGTATCAGAATTAGGGGTACGGATGCAACAAGAATCAATGTTACGCTAAATGGAATTCCATACAATGATGCAGAATCTCAGGGTGTATTTTTTGTTAACTTACCTGATTTAATTTCGTCAACCAACAGCATACAAATTCAACGAGGTGTAGGAACCAGCAGCAATGGAACAGGTGCATTTGGGGCAACTATAAACTTGCTTACCAACGAAATGAAACCCGTTCCATATGCAACGCTGAGTAACAGCACTGGATCGTTTAATACATGGAAGAATACAATCAAAGCAGGCACTGGGTTGATCAACAACCGATACAGTGTTGACATGAGGTTATCATCTATTTCAAGTGATGGTTATGTAGAAAGGGCAAAAAGCAATTTAAAATCTTTTTATGTATCTGCGGCTAGCATAAAAGAAAAATCATCCCTAAGGATGAATATTTTTTCTGGCAAAGAAAAAACATATCAATCATGGTATGGAGTAACGGAAGAGCAATTGGTAGCAAATAGACGATACAACAGTGCCGGAACTGAAAAGACAGATTCACCATACGATAATGAGTCAGATAATTATACCCAAACACATTATCAACTTTTCTACAACAAAAAAATCAATAACAATTGGAGTATCACCAATGCAACATACCTCACAAAAGGTGATGGCTATTATGAGCAATATAAGACAGCTCAATCCTTTGATCAATATGGTTTGAAAGATCCCGTTATTAATGGATCGATTGTAAAGACAACAGATTTAATTAGACAACTATGGTTAGACAATACGTTGATTGGAAATAATATAAGCCTACAAGTTAAAGACGATCAAAAAGAAATAATTGCAGGAGCTGGAATAAGTAATTATCAGGGAAATCACCAAGGAAAGGTTATCTGGGCAAATACATCGATACCTAAAAATCATAATTGGTATAACCATGATGCAAAAAAATCAGAACAATTTGCTTTTGTAAAGTGGTTGCAAGAAATTAGAGAAAATTTATTTTTATTCGGAGATGTACAAATAAGGAATGTGGGATATAAAATTGATGGTTTTCGCAATAATCCAACCATAAATATTGACCAAAAATGGACTTTTATAAATCCGAAATTTGGGTTGAAAAAGAAAATAAACGGATATGAATTTTACGCTTCGTACGCTTTAGCGAACAAAGAACCGAACCGAGATGACTTTGAATCAGGTGTTGCACAAATACCTCAAAATGAAACATTGCATGATTTTGAAACTGGCATAGAAAAGATAAGTGAGAAGATGAAACTTTCTGTTACTGGCTATTATATGCGCTATAAAAACCAATTGGTGTTAAATGGTAAAATAAATGATGTGGGTGCATATACGAGAACTAATATTGCCAATAGTTATAGAACAGGCATAGAAAT
>CANLED010000218.1 GCA_947489175.1 Chitinophagaceae bacterium
GTTGAAGGGGTTGAAGAGGTTTAAGATTCACTTCAACCACTTCAACCTCTTCAACTTCTTCAACCTCTTCAACTAATTTCAACTTTCAACCAAAAACCTTAAACTAAAAAGGTCTTTCTTACTTATACAGCCTTATCAGATCAGAAGGACTGCCTCCATGGTATCTTTTGAAGTTCCTATAAAGGGATTGCCTTGACCCAAATCCAGCAAGTTCAGCCAACCCTTCGATAGAATAATGTTGGTAATCTTTGTTTGAAACCAAGTTGACATAAAATTCTATCCTGTTTTTGTTGACAAGATCTGTAAAGTTCATCTTAGTTGTTTCATGAACAAAATCACTTAGTTTATTTGGCGCAACCTTTAATTTCAATGCTAAGTCTTCTACAGAGGTATCTTTATTAACAAAATAAGTATTGGTAAAAAATTCTCTAATAAATTCATCAGAATTTACTTCATTTTCCTGTGTTTTTCTGAATGTTCTCCCCAAACTTATGGAGAGTTCAGTCCTGTTGAGGAAAGGAGGTCTGTAGATCACAAGGAAACAGCATGTCAAATGAATAAAGGACGAAATAAGTTTTGCAATATCTGATATTGAGGGCAATAAGATAAAAGAAAGATTGTTAAAGATGGCGACAGTAACCAAAATGATGGTTATTTTAATCCACTTTTTTATTTTGTTGGAATAAAGATTTTTGTTGTCCAATGATTTGATCATCTTCAAATAGAAAATGACAAAAATGGTTAAGATTCCCAGTGTGTTCACTAGCCTGATAACCCTTCGTAGCCAAAAGATTGCATCATGTTGATCATGATCTAAAAACCTCTCTGTGTAGGAATTGAAAATAATCAAGAGTAGAGACAATATCGTAATTAAAACAAGTTTTTTGTTTAGTCTAAAATCGTATAATAGATATATAATATGGATAGACGAAAGCATTATTATGCTTCTAGAAATCTCTCTTAAGAATGCATTTAAATTTAGGAGATATGATATGTTGTGAATTAAAATAGAAGTTAAAAAAACAAATATCAGCGATTTGAGTAGAATTGGTTTTTTAAAATTAATCGCCAATTCTATCATGACAATAGATGAAATTAGGCTATTAACAAAGTAAAGGTGTGATTGATAAATTTCAAGCATAATGTCGAATTGCAAAATTATCTTAATTAATTTTCTTGTAGTATGATCTATGGTATAAATTTACTTAATTCTTAATCGTCGGGTTTTTGTGCAATATTATTTTTCTTTCCGACTACGATAGATGCCGGTTTGTCGTTGTTGGTTGCTGCGGCAGTGAGTTATGGTTCTAAGAAAATGTATGATGCAAGGAAAAAATAAACATGAATGTATTTGTCAATAGCCTGGGGTTGAGGTTAGTTGAAGGGGGTTGAGGTTAGTTGAAGGGGTTGAAGGGGTTGAAGAGGTTTAAGATTCACTTCAACCACTTCAACCTCTTCAACTTCTTCAACTAATTCAACTAATTCAAAACTCCGGACTCACCCCCACATAATTAAACGGTGTAATCTTTTTAAGTTCTTTCTTAATCGTTGCAGTTACTTGCAATCCATCAATAAATTCATGAATGCTTTCTTTGGTGATGGATGACTTGCCTCTCGTAAGATCTTTTAAGGCTTCATAAGGTTTTGGATAATGTTCTCTCCTGAGGATGGTCTGAATGGCTTCTGCAACCACAGCCCAATTGCGGTCAAGGTCTGCTTTGATGGCTTCTTCATTCAATACCAATTTACCAATGCCTTTTGAAATAGACTTCAAGGCAATAAATGTATGGCAAAATGGCACTCCTATATTTCTCAAGACTGTTGAATCAGTTAAATCGCGTTGTAACCTAGAAACCGGTAATTTGATGGATAGATGCTCAAATATAGCATTGGCCAATCCCAAATTTCCTTCTGCATTTTCAAAATCAATGGGGTTTACCTTGTGCGGCATAGCCGATGATCCTACCTCGCCCGCCTTGGTTTTTTGTTTGAAATAATCCATCGATATATACGTCCACACATCCCTGGCAAAATCTGTAAGGATTGTATTGATTCTCTTGATGCCATCAAAATGAGCTGCTAAAAAATCATAATGCTCAATTTGTGTGGTGAATTGTTGGCGTTGCAATCCCAGTTTTGAGTTGCAAAAACTGTTGCCAAATTTAATCCAATCAACCTCCGGAAATGCAACAGCATGTGCATTGAAATTTCCAGTGGCGCCTCCAAACTTGCATGAATAAGGGATGTTGTTCAGCAAGTTCAATTGGTCTTCTATTCGTTCAACATACACCATGATTTCCTTTCCAAGATTTGTTGGAGATGCAGGTTGGCCATGCGTTCTGGCCAACATCGATATGCTCTTCCAACTGACTGCCAACTTCCTGAGTTCAATTACAAGATTTGCAATGGCTGGATAATACTCGTTTTCAAGCGACTCTTTCCAAAGCAATGGCACGGCTGTATTATTCACATCCTGAGATGTCAAGCCGAAATGTATATATTCTTTCAATTCTCCCAATTGGAGCTCATCTAATTTGTCTTTTAAATAATATTCAAGCGCCTTTACATCGTGATTCGTAGTTTTTTCTATTTGCTTGATTAACACAGCCGTTTCTGGAGTAAAATCAATATATACCTGTCTTAATTTTGTTGCTGCAGTTGGTTTTAGTTCAAATATTTTTTTTTGCGCCAAGGCGATGAAATACTCCACTTCCACCCTTAATCTGTATTGCATCAAGGCATATTCTGAGAAGTATGTAGCTAAGTTGTCGAGTTGAGACCTGTAGCGTCCATCGATTGGGGATAAAGCAGTTAATGTATTGAGTTCCATTTAAAATTGAATTGGTGTAACTTGCGGCCAAAATTACATCAATATCATTGGAAAGGAAAATAAGGATAGGAGCAGTAAGTTATTTAAATACCAAGCCATTGTTGTATGGACTGGAAAATGGTACGATTAAGGATGAAATTGAGTTAATACTCGATTATCCTGCCAACCTAGTCAAAGCATTAAAGTCGGATCAAATCGATATCGGCTTGATTCCTGTAGCTGCATTGCTTGATTTAGAATCGTACCAAATTGTTTCAGATTATTGCATCGGCACAGAAGGCGAAGTTGCTTCAGTGGCGGTTTTTAGTGAGGTTCCTATGGATCAAATTGAAACAGTAATACTCGATTATCAATCTAGAACATCGGTAATGCTCTGTAAAATTTTGTTTGAACACCTTTGGAAAAAAAAGATCAAATTTGTTCTTGCGTCCGATGAAACCTATATCAGTCAGATTAAAGGGAATGTAGCGGGTTTGGTGATAGGGGACAGGGCCCTGAAAATCAGGAACAAATTCAATCATATTTATGATTTGGGGTTGGGTTGGAAAGAAATGACTGGAAAGCCCTTCGTATTTGCGGTTTGGGTTGCCAAGAAAGAAATTGATCTTGCTTTTTTGAAGGCATTTAATGAAGCAAATAGTTCTGGCATAGAAAGCATTAAGCTTGTTTCTGGTTTATGGGATTTCCCTGAATACAGTCTTGCAACTTATTTCAACATCAATATTTCCTATCATTTGGATGAGAACAAACTTCAAGGGATGCATCAATTTCTGGAATTGATTGGGTAAATTGTATTGAATTATTTGGGTTTTTTTTGCAGAAACTGATGCATTATTTAATTCGTATCATTTTTATTTTTACATTCGGTCAAAGGCTATCATTTTTAATTTTTTTTATGGATTCTTCTTTAAAGGAATTGTTTAATGCACACAGTGAAAGGTTGCTTCACAAGTGGGATCATTACTTCGATATTTATGAAAAGTACTTTGCTGCCTACAAAGGTAAAAAAGTGAACATACTTGAAATAGGCGTGTCTCATGGTGGCTCTATTCAACTTTGGAAGAAGTATTTTGGCGATGGTTTGAATTTATATGCGATTGACATCAACGAGGACTGTAAAAAATTTGAAGAGGATGGCGTTAAGATTTTCATTGGCTCTCAAGAGGATCCTGTTTTCTTGAAAAACGTTTTCAATCAGTTGCCTGAACTTGATATCATCATTGATGATGGTGGTCATACCATGAATCAACAAATTGTTTCCTTTGAGATTCTCTTCGATAAATTGAAACAGTCTGGTACTTATTTAATTGAAGACACACATACCTCTTATTGGCGCTACTTTGGCGGTGGATTCAAAAAAAGAGGCACCATCATTGAGTATTCTAAAATATTAATTGATGCTTTGTATGATGGTCATTTTGCTCCAAGAAAATTCAAGGTATCGGAAGACATAAGAAAAAATATCAACTGTATTTCCTTTTATGACAGCATCATCGTTTTTGAAAAGAAAAAGCGCGAGACTCCTTTTCATGCCATGAAGGGAGAATCTACCATCGTTGATTATGAACCCAAGCCTAATTTTATATCATGGTTGAAAGGGAAAATTCCTGATAAAGATCATCAAACGATGTTAAAAAACTTCAGAAATAAATAACCATTAAAGGAAATAAAATTACCCTGCAGCTTCACTTGAATAACATTCAAATGAAAACTAGACTTTTTAT
>CANLED010000219.1 GCA_947489175.1 Chitinophagaceae bacterium
CTGACAAATTTGCCTCTATCATAAATGTTTTGCAAGATACCATCCCACGCGGGTATCTTGCCGGGGTGAGGAAGTTATTTCCACTCAATTCAACCAATAAAAAGAAACTGTCATTTTTAGAATTGGGAATTGAAATTACCCAGCTGCAAGTACCAAATCTCTCATTAATCAGACAAGCAAAAAGCTGGTACACCGATGCAAACATAAGGCACGGATTCACAAATGAAGGGCAGGTTCTTGGTGCGTCAATTGGACCTGGAAGTAACTCACAGCGATTAGCAGTTTCCTGGCTAAAGGGCGAAAGCAAGATTGGTATTGAATTTGAACGATTATTGCACAATGCAGATTTCTATTACAATTATAATTACAACTCAGGCTCAAATGATTTTAACAGGCAATGGGTTGATTTATCAGCCTCAATTGTTTGGAATTTCCCAGTTAAACAATGGATGTTCTTTGGACAGTTTTCATTCATTCGATCCATCAATTACAAATGGAAATCATACATACCCCAACCGGTAACCCCCAACAATTATTTCTCAGATGGGTATGATCTCATCAACCTTCACGGAAGAATGGGATTTATCTATAATATTAAACCAATAATCAAGAAAAGATAGTTTTGTTCAGTGTGATATACAATTATTCATTAAATTTGTATAGTTAAGTATACAAAATGGACAAATTAATTCAAAAATATCATCAAAAATTAAATTTTACTTCGACTGAATTTAGACGAAGTCTAGTTCACGATATAAATTGGGATGCAAGGCTAATTGGTATCAAGGGAGCAAGAGGGGTTGGCAAAACAACTTTGCTTTTACAATACATAAAGATTAACCTTAAAGACGAATTATCGTATACCCTATATGTTAGTCTTGATAATATCTGGTTCAACAACAATAGCTTGTCTAATTTAGTAGAAGAGTTTGTGCAAAAGGGTGGTAAAAATCTTTTCCTTGACGAGGTACATAAGTATCCTAATTGGTCACAAGAAATCAAAAATATTTATGATGATTACCCCGAATTGAAAGTTGTGTTTACTGGCTCATCGCTGCTCGAAATACTCAACGCAAGGGCAGACTTGAGCAGACGTGCAGTTGTTTACCATTTGCAAGGATTGTCTTTTAGAGAATACATTGCTATTGAGTCAAAACAAGTTTTTGGGATTTTATCACTTGATGATATTCTTCTAAATCATGAAACAATTGCAGCCGAAATAAATAAATCTATTAAGCCATTCCGTTATTTTGACGATTATTTAAAGCAGGGATATTATCCATTTTTTCAAGAAGTCCCCGATTTGTATCCCAATAGAATAGAAGAAGTTATCAATATGATGCTTGAGATTGAATTACCTACACTTCGTGGAATCGATCTTGCATACATAGTCAGAATAAAGCAACTATTGGTAATTATTGCAGAATCCGTTCCTTTCATACCTAATATTTCAAAATTGAGTGAAAAAATTGGATTGAACCGCACAACCTTACTTTTGTACATTCACTATTTGGATGAAATTGGACTTACAACAAATCTTTACAAGGATTCAGGAGGAATCAGCAAACTTCAAAAGCCCGAAAAAATATTTCTTGAAAATTCTAATTTGATGTACGTTCTTTCATCATCAAATACAAACAGAGGTAATGTAAGAGAAACATTTTTTGTCAATCAATTGAAATTCAAACATAAAGTGCATTATGCGGAACTTGGTGATTTTTTGGTTGATGACAAACATTTTTTTGAAATAGGTGGTAAAACAAAAAAAAAGAAGCAACTCGAAGAAGTTAATTCCGGTTTTGTAGTTTCTGACGAAATTGAATACGGGTTTGGTAATAAAATTCCTTTGTGGTTGTTTGGCTTTATTTATTAAATAAAAAAATATAAAATTGACGGTAATATTTTTCATGGCAAATCAGTCATGCTAATCTTTGATTTTTCAGGCTGATTTAATTGATTAATTCAATAATAGAGATCGTATTATGCTTTGATGGTGTATTTTTTTACTGAAGGTGATCGTTGAAATAGAAATAAAAAACTTGTTTATTAGTAATATTCAATCTTTGATATTAATAATAAACACATTTAATTCAAGCCTTAAAAGAGCAAGTTAATTTTTTAAAAGAAATGTATAAAACTGCAATCATAACTGGGTCTGGTGGTCTCGTTGGAAGTGAGGCTTGCAAATTCTTTCATAGCAAAGGGTTTAACATTATCGGTATCGACAATGATAAGAGGGCCTATTTTTTTGGTGCCGCTGCGAGTACCAAATGGCAAGTAGCAGCCTTGCAATCAACACTTTCTCATTATCAGCATCATGATATAGACATCACCAACCAAGCTGCACTCGACATTGTTTTTGCTACACATGCAACTTCTATTGAGTTAATCGTTCATTGTGCAGCGCAGCCTTCTCACGATTGGGCAGCAAAAGAACCTGTCACGGATTTTGAAGTGAATGCTACCGCAACATTAAAGTTGTTGGAATGCACCCGAAAACATGCTCCACATGCTGTTTTCATATTTACGTCAACCAATAAAGTATATGGGGATAATCCAAACTTCCTTCCGCTGATAGAGAAGGAAACCCGATGGGAAATTTCTCCGGAACATATATTTGCAGAACACGGCATAGATGAGAGCATGTCAATTGAAAATTGCACCCACAGCATTTTTGGTGTCAGCAAAACTGCTGCGGATTTGATGGTACAGGAATATGGTCGTTATTTCGGAATGAAAACAGTCGCATTCAGGGGTGGTTGCTTAACCGGTCCGTCTCATAGTGGTGCTGAGTTGCATGGATTCCTTGCCTATCTCGTGAAGTGTGCTGTTGGGAAAAAGCCTTACACTGTATTTGGATACAAAGGCAAGCAAGTCAGGGATAATATCCACAGTGCAGATTTGGTTGCTGCATTTTGGGAAGTATTCCAAAATCCACCAGTGCCTGGAACCGTTTACAACATGGGCGGATCTAGGCATTCAAACATTTCGATGATTGAAGCTATCATTTGGCTTGAAAACAAACTGGGATGGAAAGTAGATTATGCCATCGATGAAACCCGTGCTAGAAAAGGAGATCATATTTGGTACATATCAGATGTTAGAAAATTCAAAAATGATTACCCCAACTGGAAGTATCAATACAGCATTGAAGATATTTTAGATGAAATGGTATCTAGTTGTCAATTGAAAACAACCTAACCTTGAGCTGGTTGAAAATTTCATTAGATTGATCTCACCTGTTCCCCTCGCCATTGGCTTAAGTGCATTGAAAGTTATTGAATTGCTGATGAAAAAGATGTTTTCAACTCAACTTCAACTGAGTATTCAAATTTTTTTTGTCTATATATTAATTGCTGCATTTTCTTTATTTATTTTGCCTTCAAATTTATCAATTCTATATATTCTCATTATTGAAATAGCCTGTTTAATTTTCTATGAAAAAAATCGCCGTTATTCTCGTTGACTGGAATGGAATTGAAGTAACCCGAGAATGTCTTCGTTCTTTATCCTTTATGGATACATCAACAGAATATGATG
Organism: Chitinophagaceae bacterium; assembly: GCA_947489175.1. Taxonomy (GTDB): domain Bacteria; phylum Bacteroidota; class Bacteroidia; order Chitinophagales; family Chitinophagaceae; genus Pollutibacter. The sequence continues at coordinate 3,541 of CANLED010000219.1, forward strand.
TTAAGGTTTTATTAGTTGATAACGGTTCTGAAGATCCGTTACAGCCATTATTGCAAGAGGAGTACCCCAATGTTATTTTTTTTCGGTCAGAAAAAAATCTCGGCTTTACGGGTGGCAAGAACATTGCATTGAGATATTCAATCGAAAATGATTTTGAATATACGGTTTTGTTAAACAACGATACGACTGTACGGCAAGACTTCATTACATATTTGTTCGATGCAATGGAGTCTAATACATCCATAGGCATTGTCCAGCCAAAAATATTTTTTCAACACAGCATCAGGAAGCTTTGGAATGCTGGTAATCTGTATTTTAAGTGGTTTGGAATCACCAAAACAATTGGTTATGGTAAAAAAACACTCACTGAATTTAATTCTACCATGTTAATGCCTTGGGCAACTGGGTGCTGCATGATGATAAGGAATAGTCTTTTCAAAAAAGATGGATTGTCTTTATTAAATGAGCATTATGAAACGTACTATGAGGATGTAGAGTTCTCTTTTCGTGTAAGAAAACTTGGATATCTGATTTATTTTATTCCAAAGGCAATTATAAATCATGTTGCCGGTTATATTCAAAATGCCAAAGAAGAAAATGCTGAGGGTAGAGCATCCCCTCATATTGTATATCTTAATTCACGAAATAAGATATTTTTTTTAAGACAATTTACACCTTGGTATTTTTTCCCTTCAGTTTTTGCATACCAGTTCACTTATTATTTTTTGCTGATTTGCAGATTTGCCTTTATGGGACGATTTAATAAGTTAAAAATGGTGCTTCTTGCTATTAAAGATGGTATTCTAAAGCCTTACAACATCAACTAATTTTTTGCCAACATCCCATTGTTAAAGTAAAGGTAGGCTGTGTGGATCTAGGCATTCAAACATTTCGATGATTGAAGCTATCCTTTGGCTGCAAAATAATAAACCTTGATTCAATTATTCAAAAAGAGCATAACTAACTTATTTCATCTTGGTGCCGTACAAGCAACCAATGTAATCCTGCA
>CANLED010000220.1 GCA_947489175.1 Chitinophagaceae bacterium
TTATCTTCAACCTGACAAAGCCCCTGGTGGTGGTTTGTTTAGTACACAATATAAAGGCCGTCAGCGTGATGCAACTTTCTTAGTCAATCTAACTTCAAGGATAAGTTATAATTTGAAGAACGACTTGAAATTGTCTTATGGTGATTATAAAAGAACAGGTAACAATGTTTATCCAAGGGTTCCAGTAGGGGTAGTAAAAGTGCAATCAGTGTTACCAAACGGTCAATCAAAAACCGTCAATGTTCTTTTTGGAAACCAATATTGGGCACCAGAAACGATAGCTTCAAATGATTTACAGATTGTTGACAATTTAACGTTTACCAAGGGTAAAATTAATTGGTTATTCGGGACTGACCTTCAGTTCAACCGCATCAATGATTTGCTTACACACTATCAGCAAGGTGAGTTTGTTTACAACTCACTCGACAATTTACTTCAAAACAAGCCTGATGAATTTAATAGGAAAGTACCTGTAGGTGAAGGTGCAGGAAAACCAGTGCATCCTTCTATTTTAACAACAGGTGTTTATGGACAAGGATCTTGGAAACCTAATAACGAGATCGAAATAACAGCAGGTTTGCGTTATGATTTAGTTGCCTTGCCTTCAAAGCCCAAAGCTGATGCATTGCTGCAAAAGGAATTGGGAATAAACAGCAATGTAGCTCCATTGGATTGGAATAACTTCCAACCAAGGTTTAATTTGATTTGGGATATTAAGGGCAAAGGCACTGATATCTTCAAATTTGGATTTGGATGGATGACCAGTGAATTTACCAGTCAAGCTATGTCATTTGCACTAATCAATAATGCAGGTAATTATAAATCTGTTTCTATTAGAAAAGGGGATGTAAATATGCCAAGTGCAAACTGGGCTGCATTCCATAAAGATTTTGCCAACGTTCCAGGTTACGAAAACTGGATAAAACCAAACGGAATTAATCTTGATAATATTCCTAATGCAGTGCACGTATTGGATAAAAACTTGGAAACACCAATGACTTTTAAGATGAACATTGACTACACTAAGTTTATCACGAATAAGTTTTATGTTTCTGGCGGTTTTTATTTGAATAGGACTGTAAAAGGATATATGCTTGAAAATAAAAACTTAGCGGATAACCCTAAGTTCTCAGTAGCTGAAGAAAATAATAGAGGTGTTTATGTTGCCCCAAACCTCATCGCTTCAAACGGTCTTGCAGATTATAAAAACGCAAGAAAATCAACCCGCTTTAATGAGGTGTTGATGTTCACAAATGCAAGCTGGCCTCAGTTATCTTGGTTTACCGTGTTGGAAGGAGCTTACAAAATCAAAGATGGTGAGTTGAGGGCTTCTTATACTTATGGTCATTCAAAAGGTGGTGTAAGGTATAATTCAGGAAATCCTCAGGACATGTTCATTACGACAACCTCATATAATAGCTATAAAACAGTTTCTCAAGATTGGAACGACGATGATGACTTGAGACATAAAGTTGTATTTTCAGCACTTTCACCTTCATGGAAAGGATTTAGTGCTACAGCAACTGTAATATTAGGGCAGTGGAACAATTTTTATTCAAACCTAAACAGAGATCAGAATGGAGACAATACTTCATATAGTGCTAATGAAGATATGTCATACATTTTCGATCCTGCAACAGCACCTGCAGCAATCAAAGCTGATCTTGATTATGTTTGGCAGAATACTTCCTCTTATTACAGAACATTCTTGAATAAGTATAAAGGAGATTTTGGTGGAATGAACGGAGGTATGCAGCCTTGGAGAAGCCAATTTGATTTGAGTTTATTGAAAGATTTTAAGTTCAAGAATTCAAATAAAGTATCTCTAAGATTGGATATATTCAATGTATTAAATTTGGTCAATTACAAGTGGGGTGGATATAAATACGTGAGCAATACCCGTCTTTATCAAATCACAGGATTTAATGCAACTACACAGAAGTACACGTATACAGTAGATAAGGATGCAGGAAATTTAAGATATATTGTAGATGCAAATAGATTGTACCGTATTCAGATTGGTTTGAAATATTCATTTTAACTATGATAAAAATTAATAAAATATTGTTTTTCCTGTGCCTTTTCCCATTTTTGGGAAAAGCGCAGGAAAAACAATTTCTTAGGCCTTGGGAAAAGGGAATGTTAGACATTCATTTCATCAGCAATGGTGTTGGTAATTGTGCCTTATATATTCTTCCAGATGGAACAACAATGCTGGTGGATGCAGGCGAACAGGATCCAACTTCATCCAGAACTAACTCACCAAGAAATACTCCACGTTATCCCAATTATTCAAAATTAGGGCATGAGTGGCAAACAGATTATATCAGTAGTGAATTAAAAAAGCTGAATCAGGATTATTTAGATTACGTTTTGATTTCACACTTTCACGGAGATCATTTCGGAAGTATGTACAATGGAATGCCGAAATCTTTAAATGGAGATTACTTCTTGACAGGAATAACTGGGGTGGGTGATAAAATCCACATCAAGAAATTAATTGATAGAGGGTTCTCATACCCAATTGATTTGCGTAAACACGCCTTGAATGATTCGGTGTCTTTTGCCCATTTTATCAACTACTGGAAATTTATTTCCTCTCAAGAGTCCAACGTTGGAATGAAGCATGAAGACTTTCTTGTAGGGTCTAAAAATCAATTTTCACTTACAAAAAATCCATCAGCAGTTAACAATTTTTCAATTCGCAATATCAATGCAAACGGAAGAGTGTGGGCTGGCAAAGAAGATGGTTCTTATTTAACGAAAATGCCATCAGTATCTGATAGCCGCGACTATTCAAAATTACCAGGCGACAATCCTCTTTCCTGTGGAATAAAGATACAGTATGGTGATTTTAGTTTTTATACTGGTGGTGATATTGCAGGAAAGCAACCTGAATTTATGAAATCACCAGATTGGATTGATGTTGAAAGTTTGGTAGCACCAGTTATTGGAGAAGTAGATGTTACCACGTGTAATCACCATGCCAACAGAGATGCAATGTCGGAGTTATATTTAAGCATACTGAAGCCACGTGTCATTATTCAAGAGGTATGGTCATCTGATCATCCCGGACATGAATCACTTTTGAGAATGACATCTAAAAATATATGGTCTGCAGAACGTGATTTATTTGCAACCAATATGCTGCTTGCTAATAAACTAGTAATAGGTGAGCTCATTGACAGGAGTTATAAAAGCATGCAAGGACATATTGTAGTTCGAGTAATGTCGCCAGGAGATAAGTATTATGTGTATATACTTAATAATGAGTCTACAGAAAGAAATGTGACTAACGTTTTCGGACCTTATTTTTCAAAGAAAAAATAATCATTGTAATGAAAAAATATTTAAGTCTTTTGTTATCTGTTTTTCTACTCACTTCTTATTCAAATGCGAATGAAGTTCTTTTTTTCAATAGTGATACTACGGTAACAAAGTCAATTAAAAATAAGGTTTCACAAGCTCATGTTCAGTATTCAATTGACCCTAAATTTCGAAACTTTAAATTGATTGCACATAGAGGTGGGATTTGTGAAAATTTATATGAAGAGTATGATCCAAGATCTATTAAAGCCGCAATAGATAGCGGATATTGGATGTTGGAAATTGATGTTCGTGCAACAAAAGATAGTATTTTAATTGTCAACCACCATGATGATTTGGGTGTAACTTATGGATTAAACAATCAAATCTCAAAAATGACATTTGATGAGTTAAGTAAAATTAGAGCATCAAAGGGAAACTACCCTCCGATGTCTTTTGAAGAAGTGTTACAGCTCATGAAAAAGAGCAATACCAAGATAATGGTTGACTTGAAACTAGAACAACCTATTGTTTGGTTTAACAAAAGCATCAATGAAATGCTTAAGAAATATGACATGTTGAATGATGCTGTATTTTTAAGAAATGATGTAATCAACTTATATGATGGTGGAAAATTTGGGTTTAGAATGTCTGATTTAGATAGGATTCAAAAAATGGTATTTGCTGGTATAGATGTTTCGAGTAAGTATTATTTATTTGACCATGGTAACCGCATAAATGCAGAAGCCGCCAGGTGGTGCCAAAAAAATAATATAATGGTATGTGCCTCTGTCAATTTTGGCCATTATACGTTGGAAGATCCAACTAAAGGAGCAAAAAGAGACATCGAACACCTCATTCAATGTGGCCTTACAGTTTTTCAGATTGATTCAGATTTTGATGAGTTTTTTCATTAATTAGTTAGCATAAAAGTTAAATGAATTTAGTATCCTCACCGTATCCAACAAGGTACAGTGAGGATTTTTTTTATGTATTTATCATTAGCTTGGGTTTTAAATCCCAGGCTAGTGAATTCAGGATAACAGGGCTTAGCGCAGCCCTGTCATCCCGAATGTTTTATAGGGAGACCCTAAAAAAAAGGTTATGACGTATTGTGAGTAGAAAAAATGTGCTGGTGAAGCAATAAGCACAAGACTCCCCTGTCATCCTGAATGATTTATAGGGCGACCCTAAAAAAAAGGGGTATGACG
>CANLED010000221.1 GCA_947489175.1 Chitinophagaceae bacterium
TTCTTTCTTCGTTCCCGCAAACAGCAATGTCAACGCATGGATGCTGAAAAATGCATCTGCATTAGGAGCTGATTTGATGGCTGTAGATATGAAACCAGCTAGCGAAGGCATGACAAAAATCAACAAATCACGCATCGCCCTTTGGGATACCTATGGAGGATCAATGGCTTCAGGTTGGATGCGCTGGATCATGGAACAATTCCATTTTGATGCCACTGTTATTTATGCAAGTGATATCGACAAAGCAGACCTTAAATCCAAATACGATGTTATCCTTTTTGTGGAAGGTGCAATGCCTCCTTTGCCAAATGGCACGGCCGCTCCTAGAGCCTCTTTTGGTCCTAAACCAGAAGACACCCCTGAGGAATTCAAAAAAACAATTGGCAACATCTCGACTGCAAAATCAATCCCTGCTATCAAAGCATTTCTTGAAGCTGGAGGTAAAGTGCTAACCATCGGAAGCAGTACTTCGTTGGCATATCACCTTGACATCCCTGTTCGAAATGCACTCACTGAAATGGTGAATGGCAAAGAAAGAAACTTACCTGGCGAAAAATATTACATCCCTGGAAGCGTGCTTAAGGTTAAAGTTGACAATAACAATCAAGCCGCTTGGGGAATGGATTCTTATGCTGATGTGTATTTTGAAGCCAGTCCTGTGTTTACAATTGCGCCAGACGCCCAAACCAAAGGCAATGTAAAACCAATCGCATGGTTTGATACGGATAAATCACTTCGCAGCGGATGGGCTTGGGGACAAGCTTATTTGAAAGATGGCATTGCCGCTTTCTCTGCGTCAGTTGGCAAAGGAACCTTGTTTGCCTTCGGTCCCGAAATTGCTTTCCGCGCTCAAACCCACGGAACCTTTAAAATGATTTTCAATCAGTTGTATGAATAAAATTCTGTGCATCGGCGAAGCATTAATCGACATGATCTGCACCGATACTGGAAGTTCTTTGTCTGATGGACAACACTTCTTGAAAAAACCGGGTGGAGCTCCTACCAATGTGGCAGCTGCAATTGCAGCCCTAGGTGGACTAGTTGAGATGTCTGCCAAAGTGGGGAACGACCCATTTGGCAGGCATCTCATCGATGTAATGAATGAATTTGGAATCGGCACTAAGCATGTGACTAAAGATGAAAAAAACTTTACCACGCTTGCTTTTGTCTCTTTGATGGAAAATGGTGAACGTGATTTTTACTTTAACCGAGGTGCTGATGGCATGCTTGATGAAGCCGATACCATTAACATCGACATCCCGTCTTTTGGCATTGCGCATTTCGGCTCAGCAACCGGATTTTTACCTGGCCCTCTTCAAACTACTTACAAAAACATCCTACTTAAGGCAAAAGAAAACAGCCTCTTCATCAGCTTCGACCCAAATTACAGACATTTACTTTTTGGCAACAACCAAGCATCATTCATCGAAAAATCTTGGGAGTTTATAAGTTTGTGCAACTTTTATAAAGTGAGTGATGAAGAAGCATTTCTACTCACAAGAACAAACACACTTGAAGAAGCTGCCGCTGTTCTTTTTGAAAGATCAAACGCGATTTTTGCCATCACCATAGGTAAAGAAGGCACATTGCTTGGCATGAACAAACAAACATACTTAATACCGAGCATCAGCATCAATCCTGTTGACACAACCGGTGCTGGTGATGCTTTTGTTGGTGCGCTGCTGTACCAAATTAGCTTATTAAATAAAGAAGAAATTGTTTCACTCAATAAAGATGATTGGTCTAATTTGTTTGTTAATGCCAACAAAGCCGGAGCCCGCACATGCGAATACATGGGCGCCATGGAGGCTTTCAAACACCTTAATGTTGGAATATTCGACTAGCACTTTCTATTAGTTCAATCAATAGCCTGGGGTTTAAACCCCAGGCTATTGATTGAAGGCTATTGAATTAAAACACGTTGTTCTTATTTTGTCTTCACTTTGCTGTTGATAAATGCACCCAAGGCTCGTCCTTGGGTTTTTCCATTCTCAACAGCTGAAACGAAATGAATGCCTCCATAAATCCTGCTTATACAGGCTTCCTCTGATGCCTTAACAAATGATGGAAATGTTCTAACAATGCCAATATATGGCTTTTCATAGTCATCCGTAAATGCAAAATTATCTCCAAAAACACGGGTTAATACAGAAGCTATTGTTGAGGATACTACACTATGTCCACTCGTATATTCTGGAAATGGAGGAGTTTGTAACAATGGCTGCCAATTGGCGTCTATAAGCTTATTAATGGCAGTTACAGGCCTGATGTATTCACTTCTGTATTTCTCATCCCAACAAGAAATAAAGCCGTCGTACATGGCTATAGAAGTCATTGTATAAGCTTGTGATGCTTGTACCCAGTTCTGACCCGTTTTTTTACTCGCAATTGCTGTTATGTTGATCCAATGCCCACCCGGACTTGGTTTCTTCGTTGCATAAGTTAAATGTCCAACATGCGTTGTAGCTGATGGATTATCATCCCAAAAACGGGCTATCTCGGTTGTTGTATCATTTAACTTCTTGCTGATATCATAAACAGATTTCATCTCTGTAAAAAACTGAGAACTTTTTTCCACGCTAAATGGTGGTGGTGGAACGGGCTTGAATTGCGATGAACTGTCCATAAAAAATGGCGCCATCTTACTCCAATATGGTTGTACCGCGTCCATGTAGTCCAACGGTGTAGTTTCCCACTTTCCTTTCCCCTCGTTTATTGAATACCTTGGCATCCCCTGAATTTGCTTGTAATTATCCCTAGATGCCCTTCCTAATATGCTGTCGGCTACCTTTGTGCCAAATTCGATAGACCGGTTAAATATGGACGCACTACTGCTCATAGCCAATGAATCTAACAACCTTTCTTCAACAGAATTTGATGAATCCTTGGTAAATGTTAGCTTCTGTGCGATGATAAAAAATGCCTTCACCCCGGAAACCCTAAAGTCATATTTCAACCCTGCTTCTGGTGCAGGCATCTTTCCAAATCCCTTCAACTGTGCAGTCAACGAAGGATAGGATGTATCCATCCACCGTATTGATTCGTAAGCTGCCAAAGTTGAATACGCATAAATTCTGCTTGCCACTGGTGCAGAAAAAATATCATAAACGATAATATCATTCATGCTCTTTGTTAACTGATGCATGTACTGCACACTGGCTGAATCTATAACAACATCTCTCTCCGCTGCTAACTCTTCTTTCCCTGACTGACTACAAGAAAAAAATAAAGTTGAAGTCAAGATTATTGCAAATATTTTTTTCATTAAATAATATTTAAATTCATTGTTTAGAACAAACTATTTTATCAAAACGGTTGACCGAAAGTTACACAATTCTATTTATATGCGTTTAGTAAATCTGATAATGCTGGTTTTTTGTACACTTACAATTTCCTGCAATAATACCAACCAACATGATGATATCAGTTGGGACTATAAAAATATTGATCTGGGTAAATTTGACTATCCTGCAAAAGTTCAAATGAAATACGCTTTCAAAAATATTTCAGGTCATTCAATCAGCATTAAAAAAATAATACCAGGCTGTGATTGCACAATAATTGATGGGTTTACCTCATCAATTATTGACAACAAAAAATCAGGTGAAATAAAAATTTCTTATGATTCAAAAAAAGGAATCATTGGTCCCTTCCGAAAAGATTTATTTGTCTTCTTTGAAGGAACAAAAGATTCTGTGGTCACCTTGTATTACTCAGGTATTGTCACTGGCAACAAATAAACAATCTCTACAAATCAATTTTCCTCAATTTGCCTGATGTATTTCTTATTTCAATTTTTTTGATGTTAGGTGATGCATTTAAAAAACGGGAAGATTGTGACAAAAACGAACTTCCATAAGGGAATTCAGTTTTTTGTTTTCTGCCGTCTTTAAATGTTATTATTGCTGATTGTTCATCGCCACCAATTTTTATAATAGTTGATTTTGCAGATTGCCTGAATGACTTCAGTTGATCCCTGTTTTGCGATGCCATCACATTGTAACTGTTATTGCGTCCAATAAATTTCACAAAGGCTTTCGCGTTTCCAGGAATATAAATACCACTTTGGGAAATCGACAATGGCTCAAAACCTGCGCTGCCATTGCCTTTCAGCAGAAGCCCATTTAAGGCATCATACCGCCCTACAGAAACCTCTGTACCATAATCATTCCCACATATCAACAAATCTACATTGCCGTCTTGGTCAAAATCATCTGCTACCATTCCATTGATTGTTGATACCTGAGCCAACAAAGGCAATGCATTTATAGAAAAATGTCCCTTGCCATCATTGATTAATACAGAAGAACTTAACAAGCTTGCTTCTTTAATCAATGCACCCTTTCTTTCCTCGTCTGTCAACACTTTGTCTATAGTTGATAATGCGTATGCATTGTAATTGGGAAACTTTGCCCGCATTGAAATCATTTGCTTGATCATGTCATCTCTGGTCTGGGCAGGAAATTCTTTGATTGATTTATCCTCATAGCTTGTTCTTAAAAAAAGCGA
>CANLED010000222.1 GCA_947489175.1 Chitinophagaceae bacterium
TACGGCAATTGAAAGTGTATGCTGTGGTACACCAATAATTGGGTTTGATATTGGAGGGATACCAGATATTGTTGAAGATGGGGTTAATGGCTCGCTTGTTCAAAAAATTTGTCCAGAACAATTAGCTGTGGCAATATTAAATGGGATTACTAATTTGGAAAATTTTAATAATATTGATATATCATTGAATGCTACAGAGAAGTATAAACTTGAAAGGCAAGCCTTAAGATATATTGAATTGTTCGAAGGTAAAGTAATATGAATACAGCTCCTATCGTATTATTTGTATATAACCGTCCAATACACACGCAAAAAGTACTTAATGCGCTTTTGCAATGTAATTTAAGTGAAGAAACAGAATTGTTTATTTTCAGTGATGGACCCAAGCAGGACGCTAATTTCAATGAAATTAAATCTATTGAAGATGTTCGATTTATTATTAGAGGCATTTCAGGATTTAAGAAAACAATATTAGTAGAACGAGAGAAAAATTATGGATTAGGAAAATCCATAATTGAAGGACTTGACGTGATTTTTCAAAAATATGAAAGTGCAATTATATTGGAAGATGATTTAGTAGTTGTGCCTACTTTTTTGGAATATATGAATTACTATCTTGATTGTTATAAGGACAAAAAGGAAGTCTGGCATATATCAGGATTTCAAAAAAATTGTTGGTTACAAGTATTTGTCGAACCCGTGTTTTTTACCCATTTTATGAATTGTTGGGGTTGGGGTACATGGTCTGATAGGTGGAGCAGATTAAATACAGATGTTAAAATTATCAATAATTACATATCGTGTAAACAAAACAAAACATTGTTTGACTATGAAAAACTCGAACACTCTGAACAGTTGAAATTAAATGAATATGAAATTAAAACTTGGGCAATATTTTGGTATGCAACAATATTGATGAACAGGGGATTGTGTGTAAATCCTAGATTGAGTTTAGTTCAGAATATTGGTGATGATGGATCTGGAACAAACATGGGAATTACTACAAAAAACAGAATAGATTTTGTAGGTCATTTTAATATAAATAGACCCTTTTTATCTTCAAGGATTTATGAAACATTTTTGAACCGAAATTTTATAATTCAAGCCTATGCGAAGAATTCCAAATTAAGTTTGGTTAATTTTAAAAGATTGATTTTTAAAATGTCAACAAAGATTTTGGCTAAATGATACATCTTATAATCTCCTTATATTTTGAAAAAAACAACCGGAGATGGGATGAGTTATTATTTTGTTTAAATAAAAATATTTCAAATATTTGGATTGAAAAAATACATGTGCTTGCTGAGAGTAATTTAGATGTTCAAAAGATTCCAATTAGCCAAAAGATTAATCTCGTAGAAATATATAAACGACCTTTTATAAGTGATTTTTTTGAATATGCTAATAATTTAGATGTTAATGACTTTAAGATAATCAGCAATAGCGACATATTTTTTGAAGATTCGATTAACAAAGTTTATTCCGAATGGAGTAATAATAATATTTATTGTTTGACAAGGTGGGATTTTATAAACCAAAATGAATTTCGTTTTTATGAAAACTTTAAAAGTCAGGATGTTTGGATTTTTAAAAATCTTATCCCTGAAAATATAGGTTTGTATTATCTGGGAATACCGGGGTGCGACAACCGTCTAGCGAAAGAGCTTATTGATTGTAATTTTAACGTTTCAAATCCCAGTTTGAGTATTAAATCAATACATGTACATTTAACGGAAGTCCGTAATTATAGGATTAATATCGACAAAGTAGAAGGCGAATATGCGTATCCAATTCCTACTTATTTCAAGAGTTGCAGTACAAAGTCGAACAAAAATGTACGAAAAAAAATGATTACAAATTACCTTTACGGAAAGTACCAAAACAATTTGGAAGGTAGTGATTTTTCTATGTTTTTGAGATTTTTAAGTTATTTTAAACTTCAAGCTTTAAAGATTGTCTATAAACTATTGTGAGTTTAATAACTATAATTATTCCCTATTACAACAAGACCAGTACTATTCATCGGTCTATTGAGAGTGTACTGAATCAAACGTATGTCAATTTTGAATTGATTCTCATAGATGATAGTAGTGAAATTCCGTTGAAGGAAATTGTTCATATTGATGATAAAAGAATTCAGATTCTTGTAAATGAGGAAAACTTGGGCCCTGGACCTACGAGGCAAAAAGGATTAGACATAGCGAAAGGTGAATATGTCGCTTTTTTAGATGCTGATGATTGGTGGGCAAGTGATTTTATAGAGAAAAATTTGAAAAATCTTAGTCATGAACCGAATGCAATAGCGAGTTGGTGTAAAGCGTTGATTTATACGGATGAATGTAAAAAAGGCGAATTGAGAAGGTATAATGAACTAAATCATAATAATTTAATATATTCATTGTTAAAATATGGTCATTCTATACAAACTAGTGCATTTCTATGGAGAAAAAACCGATGTGGGAAATGGGGTGATTTGAGCACAAATCAAGATTCATTTTTCGAGTTTTCTTCTGCTTCAAAAAATCCCATAGTAGTTAAAACTGATTTTGTTTTGTTGTTACGCGATGAAACAGGAAATGAACACAGATTAAAATATGTAAACAAAGAACGCATGTATATTAATTCTTTGAAATTATACTCTAGTATCTTTGATATGCACATTGAGAATTTTAGTATTGTTCAAAAGGGCTTATTATTACATAGGTTTTTAAACGCATATTATAAGGTATTGATAAATACGAATCATGATCCTTTTTTTGAGTTTCAAAAAAGATACACTCGTTTATCCTGTTGTTTAGGTAGAAATAAGTTTTTAATAAAAATAATTTTAAAATTTTTAAAAAGTACACCTCTAAAATTTTACTATTAATCTATGTGTCGTCTTTACGGATCTGTAGGTACAAGCACTTTAGAACATCTAGAGTTTGAGAAGCTGACCTTGATGTCTAAAAAAGGGGGGCCAGATTCAACAGACTATTTTTCTAACAATAATGTTCAATTTGGCTTCAATCGACTGGCCATTTTAGATACAACTTCCAACGGAAATCAACCTTTTGTCTCGGAGTCAGGCAGGTATGTTTTGGTGTTGAATGGAGAAATTTATAATTATAAAGAGATTCATAAGCAATTTAGTTTGGGTGAACTTAAATCAGGTTCCGATGCCGAGGTGGTTTTAAAGCTAATCGAAAAAATTTCCTTCGAAAAAGCGATTCATCAACTAAATGGAATGTTTGCTATCAGTTGTTGGGATAGTCAAGAGCGGAAATTATTTTTGGCGAGAGATTTCGCAGGGATTAAACCTTTATTTTACTCCAATACCTCGGATGGAATAGTTTTTGGCAGTCAGTTCAACCAAATACTCGAACATCCTTGGTGTAAAAAGTGGAGTTGGTCTAATATTGGGTTGTCGGATTATTTGCAGTTTGGCTATATGACTCCCCCTTACACCATCGCTGAAAATGTGTATCAATTGGGAGTTGGTGAGTATTTAGTTTATACTCTTGAATCCAAGACCATTGAAAAGAAGGTATATCAGCGCTTTTACGAGAAAAGAGGAAATATTTCAGAACTGGATCCCAGAAGTGTTCAGAATATTGGTGAAGCCATAACTAATTCTGTAAAAAGACAATTGGTGGCCGATGTGCCATTAGGGGTTTTCTTATCCGGGGGAATCGATTCTACCTTAGTCGCAGCCAAGGCAAGAGAGTTAAATCCGGACTTATCGGCGGTAACCATAGGCTTTGACGACAAAAAATTCGATGAAAGCGAAAAGGCCATTGAGTATGCAAAGCATTTAAAAATAAAGCATCATCATGTGGAGCGCTTTGGCAGTCAATCGTTATTAGATATCATTGACGATCATTTTGACGATATGCCCGAGCCCATAGCTGATTATAGCAGTATACCAACGTATTTAGTCTCTAAAATTGCCCGCAAAACGAATACGGTGATGTTGTCGGGTGATGGGGGAGATGAATTATTTTGGGGATATCCTCGGTTTTTAACGTTTGCAAAATCGGCACCGTATTTTAGAATCCCCGGACAGTTGCCACGTAAGGTGACTAAAAAAGTTCTCAAGTTTATGGGTGCAGATATTACCAGTTTTTTGGGAGAGGCCAATCTAGGCGCTGCTAACATGGCCTTTCAGTCGTATATAGAGCCCAAAAGGATTATTGACTATACGGGTGAATATCAGATTTCACAAGAAACAATAAAAGGATATGATTATAAGGGGACTCATTCTTCAAAAAGTTTGGATTATCTAAGAAGAAATGAATACTATTTTCATTTGCAGAAAATATTGGTGAAGGTCGATCGAATGAGCATGGCCAATTCATTAGAAGTTAGAGTGCCATTGTTAGATAAGGAGGTAATTGGAGCATCTGAAAACCTGCATAGTGAGTTAGGTTCTAGACACGGGCTACTCAAACATGTTTTAAAGCACGAGTTATATAAGCATGTACCCAAGTCACTTGTTGAAACTAAGAAGAAAGGTTTTACTCCGCCCT
>CANLED010000223.1 GCA_947489175.1 Chitinophagaceae bacterium
AATTGCTGTTAAGGGAGTCTTTTCAGATGGCTTCAAAATTACTGGTGTTCCTGCTGCAATCGCTGGTGCAATTTTATGCACTACCTGATTCAATGGATGATTGAATGGGGTGATGGCTACAGCCAACCCCAAGGGTTCTCTGGTGGTAAATATCTTCCTCGCTTTTCCTGTTGGGGAAATATCACAAGAAAAAATTTGTCCATCATCCTTCAAACATTCAATAGCCGCAAACATCAATACATCATGTGCCCTGCCTGTTTCATAAATGGCTTCTCTAATAGCCAATCCAGACTCTGCGCTGATAACCCTTGCAAATTCATCTTTTCTTTCAACAAGAAGTTGGCGGGTTTTGTCCAAAATTAAATACCGTTCATAGCGTGTCAATTTCTTTCCTCCTGCTAATCCTGCTTCAATAGACGCTTTTGTGTCTTCCGCAGTAGCCAAGCCAACCGTTCCTACCAATCGTTTGTCGTAAGGACTTCTTACCTCTAAAAAACTGGTTGATTCTATTGGCTTTCCTGCGATGTAGCTTGAAAGTATGATTGCTTCTGACATATAAATATTTTAAGAATTTGTACCATTGATGGTGAAATCAAAAATGTCGAAATTGCGTGGATCTCCAGCAGCCTTCCTCAAATAAACTGAATTGAGAGGATGTGAAATGATCATGGGTACCATCTCTTCATACCTTCCGCCATGAGAACGCAGCGTTCCATCCAACGCAGAAAGGTCGTGGTATTGTGGTCGCCTTCCCACCACCACATTCCGGCCAGACAAAACAACCAAAACTCCAATCCTGTCTGCCGGCTGCTCCAAAATTTTAACGGCAGTTGGGTTATCATAAACCTCAGTGATGCCTTCCAATCCCATCAACCAATTCTTTACATCATTGATCATTGACTTATCATCAACATGAATAACTATGTACGAGCCTAGTGCCCCGTGGTGCTTAACGTAGGGGTCTGTAATTGGACAAATAACCCTAAAATGATTGCCGAATTGAGCTTCCAATAAATCTTCTACAAACAAAACATTCGGAGTTCCATCCTCATGTATCTTGGCGTTCATTCCATGGTCAGCCGTTGCTCCTACAATAGCACCGAGTGCTAACAACTTTCCTATTTCAGCATCCATGGATTCATAAAATGCCAACGACTCTTCTGCCGTTGGATCGTAAGTATGTTGCATGTAATCGGTAAGTGATAAATAAAGAAAATCAGCGATGCCTTTTTCGATCATCGCAACGCCCGCTTGCAAAACAAATAAGCTTGCATCCTGACTGTAAATCGCAGGGGTAGGGTGCCCAACAATCTCTTCAACATTTTCAATTCCATGGGTTTCAAGTGTTGCCTGGTTTGCCTTTTCTGCTGAAAAAGCGATTCCCTTTAATTTAAATGAAAGAATATCACGCAACTTCTCTTTGGCTGTTACCACCGCTACTTTTCTGCCAGCATTGGCAGCAGCTGCTAATATGGTTTCTGCACGTAGGTATTCAGATGAATTCATCATTACTTCTCTGTCTTTCGATTCCTCATAAAAGAAGTTTCCTGAAATGCCGTGTACAGCTGGTGTAACGCCGGTAACAATTGAAGAGTTGTTTACATTGGTAAATGATGGCAAAGCACCTCTTACCATTCCTCGATAGCCTTCCCTGGTTAATCTTTCAAGATTTGGCATTCTTCTAAAAGCCATTGTTGTATCTAAATACTCATCTGCAGAACCATCAATGCAGATAACTACAATTGGCTTCGCTGTTGGATGATAAGTGCGGTTATTAATACTAAAAGGTTTGGTTGAAATGGATGTCATGAAGGGCTAAATTTTATTGAGCAATTTGATGTAGAATGCTGCAAAATTAACAATCTTATTTTACTTGATAATTATCGCAAATCCTTCATTCAAATTAAGTTCCTTATTTTCATCAAATTTTCATTTTATTGCTAATTATGCAGCACTCATTGGTTGATATAGCCCAAATTAAATAATTATTAACCTTTAAATACTTTGAATAATTGATAGGATAAAAGAACAGAAACAAGTAATTTCAGTTTATTTAATTGACCTATCAGATTGAAAATCAACAATTTTTTAAACCCATTTTATAAACATAATGACACAAGCAGAAGCGCAGATTGTAGTTGAAGAAGTATTCTCTCTTTATGAAAAATTTGGATCAGATGATTATATCGGAGAACCAGTTTCTCAAATAGAACACATGTGTCAAGCTGCACAACTCGCTGAGGATGAAGGCTATGATGAAGAAACAATTCTTGGCGCATTTTTTCATGACATCGGACACTTATGCGAACACATCATGCATACCGAGCAAATGGATGGATATGGTGTAGTTGATCATGAAAAACTTGGAAGGGAATTTCTGGAGTCAAAAGGATTTTCTTCCAAAGTTTCAACATTGGTTGAATGTCATGTGTTGGCAAAACGATTCCTTACTTTTAAATACCCTGAATATTACAATAAACTTTCAGAAGCAAGCCGACAAACCTTGGTTATGCAAGGTGGTGTTATGAACGCCGACGAAGCTGCCGTTTTTGAAGCAGATGAATTTCATCCGCTTTATATCAAGTTAAGAGAGTGGGATGATAAGGCTAAAGAAATTAATTGTCCATTACCTCCATTGGATAAATATAAACGCATCGCTATAAATCATTTGTTGTCACAACAATAGTTTCTTGTTACGTTTTGAGATCCAGTTTAAGCACATATAAAACAACTGTATCATGCAAAAATCAGCTTTGATAATTGGGGCGGGTATCGTAGGGTTGTCAATTGCCCGCGCCCTTGCTTTGCGAAATTATAAAGTAACGGTTGTTGAAAGAAACGAAAAGGCTATTGGTGCTTCTATTCGGAATTTTGGCATGGTGCTGCCTGCTGCTCAACCTGATGGAATTTTGTTTAATCGCGCTATGCGTTCACGAAATATTTGGAAAGAAATATGCACAGAAGCTAAAGTATGGCACGACGAAGTTGGCTCATTGCAATTAGCTTACGCATCAGATGAATGGAATGTACTCAATGAATTGCATGAAATTTATCAAAGTAGGGGATACAAACTTCTCAATAAAAATGAAACATTAACTGCTTCACCTTCAGTCTCTTCCAAGAGATTGCTAGGAAGTTTGTTTAGCAATGATGAAATCATCATCGATCCGCGTGAAGCCATCTCAAAAATTCCTTTATGGCTTGAAGAAAAATACAAAGTAAAATTTATTTGGGGAAAAGCTATTTCGCACATCGAATATCCTGTTGCATTTGCCGGTAAAGAATCTTTTGAAGTCGATGAAATTTTTATCTGTTCAGGTACTGATTTCGAAACCCTTTACCCTGAAGTTTTTGCCAATGCAAATATCACTAAATGCAAACTTCAGATGATGCGCATCGTTTCCCAACCTGATCATTGGAGATTGGGCCCTATGCTTTGCGCTGGATTGTCGCTTGTAAATTACTCTAGTTTTAGTGCTGCACCTTCGATTAATATCCTCAAAAAAAGAATTCAAACTGATTTTCCTGAACATATTAAATGGGGGATTCATGTGATGGTTTCTCAGAATGAATTGGGTGAATTATGCATTGGAGATTCTCATGAATATGGTCTTACTCATGATCCTTTTGATAGAATAAAGATCAACAAACTCATTCTCGATTACCTCAAAAATTTTATCCAATTCAAAGACATGCAAATCTGTGAAACTTGGAATGGGCTATACTCAAAAATGACGCAAGGGGAAACAGAATTTATACATAAACCTCAACAAGGAATAACCATCATCAATGGCATGGGCGGGGGAGGAATGACACTCTCATTCGGACTTGCAGAAGAATTAGTCAATGGAAATACAGGCAATAAAAGTTAAACAGAGCGATGTGTTTGATTCCTCTGTCTTAAAGTATCATCTCTTGTTGGCACAATTTTTAAATTAACATTGTTTACCATTTTTTGACTAAAAAAAGGTGAGGTTACATAAAATATGCTTATTTTAAAGTAATTAACCAAGACAACGATTGCCATGTCACTTCATTTCGCAGATTATCTCATTATTTTTATTTATTTCGTTTTTGTTATTGCCGTAGGTTTTGTCATCAAAAGAAAAATTAAGTCAAGCAACGACTTTTTAAACAGCAACCGAAGCATCCCACTCTGGATTACTAGCCTTGCTTTTATTTCTGCCAACCTCGGTGCTCAAGAAGTTTTAGGTATGGTAGCCTCTGGTGCCAAATATGGAATCATGACCGTTCACTTTTATTGGGTAGGTGCCATCTTCGCCATGATTTTCTTGGGTGTTTTCATGATGCCTTTTTATTATGGTAGCAAAGCCCGCAGCGTTCCTGAATACCTTTCAATGCGCTTTGATGAAAAAACAAGAGGATTAAACGCGATTACTTTTGCTGTGATGACCATATTCTCATCAGGAATTTCTTTATATGCTTTGGCTAAATTACTAGAAGTTATTCTTCATTGGAATTTTGATATCTGTATCTGGGCTGCTGCC
>CANLED010000224.1 GCA_947489175.1 Chitinophagaceae bacterium
TTTAAGGAGTTTCCCATCCATGTCTCCCGAAGGGGACAGGGATGATGGATTTTTTTCCCATCATTGTCTCCCAAATGTTTTAGGGCGACCCAAAAAAGGTTGTGACGTTTTTGTTAATAGAAACAAATGTGTCATATGAGCAACAAAACAAGACTCCCCTCCTGGACAGGAGGGGTGGACTCTGGCGAGTCGCCGAAGGTGACGAGACAGAGGCCGGGGTGGTGGATTTCCTTAATTTTATTCCACCACCCCGCCGAGCCAAATTCGCTTCGCTCATCTGTCTCGGCACCCCGCCTGTCCAGGAGGGGAGTCTTTGCTGGAGAAAGCCTGTATTTTAATATGCTGATTTTCAATTAATTACAAAGACGTCATTATAAGCGAAGCGAAAGAACTCCAGCAACTTTAAACCAAAAACTTAAAACTTTCTCGGCTGCTACCTTGTCCCCTGCCCCTAGTCCCTGGCTGTTTTAAGTAGAAATAACAACCCAACCATCGTCAACAACAACATCATCCCAGTAAATTGATGTGCCACACCCAACCAAAGCAATGCAGTCTTATTATTTGCAAATAGTACAGTTAAGATTCCCAAAATAACTTGTAAGAAAACCAATACAATTGGGGTGATTCTAATTTTTGTGAACAGTTTACCAGCACTGATTTTTTTGGCTTTGAAGTACCAAAACAAAAATAATGCAGTAAGAATATATGCCAGGTTTCTATGAATAAAATGAACTGCCAATGGATCATGAGAGAATGAACTCAAAGTATCATTCATCATCGAAGACGGCATGAATTCTCCATTAATCAAGGGCCAAGTTGTGGCAAAATTAGCAGCTTTTAATCCAGCCATGAACGCTCCAAATACCAACTGAACGACAAGAATCGCCAATACTAAAATCGTGAATTTATTCATCTTTGCATCTACCACATATTCAGATTTTGGAACAAGCAGCAGCAAAGCAAACCAAAGTGTATAGCAAAGCAAGCCTAGAGCGGAAATGAAATGTATCGCAAGCCTGATGTGATTTACATATAAATTCTCCTGATTCAATCCGCTTTTCACCATGATCCAGCCAATTAAACCTTGCAACCCGCCAAGGAGAAACAGAATAATCAACGGATTGATCATTTCCTTCCTGAATTTCTTTTTGATGATGAACCAAATGAACGGAACCATGAATACAACAGCAATCAACCGAGCCCATTCGCGGTGAAACCATTCCCAGAAATAAATGAATTTGAAATCCGACAGGGTGAAATCAAAATTGATGTGCTTAAATTGTCCTATCGTTTTATACTGCTCAAATGCAACCATCCATGCTTGCTCATTCATTGGAGGCAAGGCGCCTAAAATCGGTTTCCATTCGGTAATCGACAAACCCGATCCTGTTAAACGGGTAATGCCTCCTAACAATACCTGAACGATGATCATGCCAACTCCTACCAAAAGCCAAATTGCTACTGCATTGGACTTCTTTTTTACCGTATTTGTTTCCATTATGTTGCAAAGGTATCATGCAAAATCATTGTTCTATATTTTTGATGAATTTTTCTTGCTATTTTGCAGCAGATGCTTGAACCGTTTTATCAACAAATTTTTCCAGAAGCCGGGTGCGATGAGGCAGGCAGGGGTTGTCTTGCCGGACCTGTATTTGCTGCGGCAGTCATTCTTCCCCCTGATTTTTATAACGCTACCTTGAATGACTCAAAAAAATTGAATGAAAAACAACGGTATGACTTAAGAGAAGTGATTCTAAAAGAGTCTATTGGTTGGGCTGTTGGAATTGTTCATCAGGAGGAAATTGATGAAATCAACATCTTAAATGCATCCATCAAAGCGATGCATTTATCACTTGATCAATTAACAACCAAACCGAATTTCATTATCATTGATGGAAATCGGTTCAAACCTTATAAAGAAATCCCGCATCAAACAATTATAAAAGGTGATGGAAAATTTGCTTCAATAGCAGCAGCGAGTATTTTAGCAAAAACTTACCGTGATGATTTTATGTTTGAACAACATGAACTTTTTCCACAATACAATTGGAAAAAAAACAAGGGATACCCAACCATGGATCACAGAAAAGCCATTGAAGAATTTGGAAGATGTGCCCTGCATAGAATGAGCTTTAAATACAAGTTTAAAGTTTAAGGTTTAAAGTTTCATTTAGAAGAGTACATCCCAAAACTTTCAACTTTAAACTTTAAACTATTCCCCTTAAACTTTTCTCTTTTTTCTCAGTCTATAGAAAGATAGCTCACCTAAAAATTATCATACCATGAAAGCTAGAAATCTTATCATCCTGTTGGCAATTGGATTGGCCAGCTTTACTTCCAGTTCAGCAGCTTCAAAAGAAAATGTTACCGTTGCTAAATCCACTATTTCAATTGGCATTAGCACCACACACACTCCTCGTATTGTGGTAATAGGCAAAAGAGGCAATGATAGGAAACACATAAAAAGAAATAGGCAGAAAGCAAGAAGAATTATCGTTTTAAAAAGACGCCGGTAGAGTTGAAAGTTTAAGGTTTAAAGTTTGGCGATGTACTATTCGAAATGAAACTTTAAACCTTAAACTCTAAACTATAACCCCTATTCCTTGCCGGATCACAACTGGCTCATCTTCGGTGAGGTCTACAACAGTAGAATATTCCATCCCACCTATACCGGCATCGATAACTATATCTACTAATTTTTCGAACTTCTCGTATATCTGTTCAGGGTCTGTATATTCTTCGAGCATTTCTCCAGGCAATGATGAACTCAATATGGGATGCCCAAGCTTTTCTGCAATTGCATGGGTAATCTTGTGGTCAGGAATTCGCAAACCAATGGTTTCTTTTTTACTCTTCAATATTTTGGGGACTTCTTTACTAGCCGTTAAAATAAAAGTAAATGGGCCTGGAATATGTGTTTTGATAAAACGATACTGCGGCGTACTGATAGCACGGGCGTATTTGCTGAGGTCCGACAAATCGCTGCAAACAAAAGAGAGGTTTGCTTTGGCTGGTTCAATGCCTTTAATGCGACAGATTCTTTCAATAGCTTTGGGTTGAAAAATATCACAACCAAATCCATACACAGTATCGGTGGGATAAATTATTACACCGCCATCTAGCAGGCATTCCACAACTTGCTTAATCAATCGTTCTTGCGGATTATCAGGATGAATTCTTATTATCATAAATTGAGATATATATAAATTTGCGCAAAAAAAAACGGATGAAGAATGATTTCACCCGTTTATGTTGATGTTATTATCAAATCATTGTATTGTCCAAACTTCATTGCCCCTGAGCAACTTATTCAAATCACCTTTCCCCTTTTTTGCAAGCACTTCTTGAACCTGCATTTCCATCTGATCTTCATAACAAGGCCTATCAGTCTGATAAAAAACACCAAACGGCCTTGGTAGATGTCCCCCCAAATGTGGATCGTCAAACATCCTTACCAGTATTTGTGCTTTATAAAAATCATTCTCGTCGTGAATCCAGCAATCATCAGCAGAATTTTCTTCACCGATATCTACTATAACAGGTTTGAAACCATCGAGCTTAATTCCTTTTTCTTTGTTGATGCCAAACAGCAATGGTTTTCCTTGCTCGAGAAACAATGTTTCCACCGGCTTGGATGTTTTATCGGTGAAGATTTCAAAGGCCCCATCATTGAAAATATTGCAATTCTGATAGATTTCTAAAAATGAAGATCCTTTATGAGCGTTGCTTCTCAACAACATCTCTTGTAAATGTTTTGGATCACGGTCCATCGTTCTTGCAATGAAAGTCCCATCAGCTCCCATGGCCAACGCCAGTGGATTAAAAGGATGGTCGATGCTTCCAAAAGGCGTAGATTTTGTAACCTTATGTTCTTCTGATGTTGGTGAATATTGTCCTTTGGTCAACCCATAGATTTGGTTGTTAAAGAGCATGATATTCACATCAAAATTCCTGCGAAGCAGGTGAATTGTATGGTTACCACCGATGCTCAAAGAATCACCATCACCGGTTACAATCCATACACTCAATTCAGGCCTGGTAGCTTTTAGTCCACTGGCTACCGCAGTTGCCCTTCCATGGATGGAATGCATGCCATAAGTTTCCATATAATAAGGGAAGCGGCTGGAGCAACCGATTCCAGAAACGATGACGATATTTTCCCTGGGAATTCCCAAGGTGGGCATGATTTTTTGAACCTGTGCCAAGATTGAATAATCTCCACAACCCGGACACCAGCGTACTTCTTGGTCGGTTTGGAAATCTTTAGATGTTAGAGCAACTGGCGCAGCTAGAATCGTTTCACTCATATAAATTCGATTGTATATATTAACGTTATTGTTCTGTATTTGTTTCCGATAACAAAGCTTCCCAATATTCAGCAGCTCGCCTGGTATGTGGTACAACAATTGTTCCACCTACAACATTGGCCACTGAAAATATTTCATAAATTTCTGGAGTAGTTAAACCAAGCTCAAAACATTTCCCCAAATGGTATTTTATGCAATC
>CANLED010000225.1 GCA_947489175.1 Chitinophagaceae bacterium
GGCAGCAACAGATCCTTTTTGTAGAAAGTCCCTTCTAGAATTTTCTTTTTTTGGCATGAGTAAAAATTTTCATGAATTTAAAATTAAACCTTGACAATTTCATCAAAAACTTTAAGCAGTTTTAAAGGAATGACGAATTAATCGATTGCTTCAATAGAAAAATACTAATTCAAGAGATTTCTATATTGAGAAACTAGATACTTTATGAAACGGCTTTAACGTAGATGCACAGTTTCTTCATCTAAGTTATACGATCTATCAGGCAATTCGCGATTCGCGAATTGGAAATTAATGACTAACTTTGCTAAAATTTGAAGTATGAAGCCACACCATGGAATGCGGCCACATGACATAGTCATATTATTGAAAATAGTTGCTTTGGGAAACCAACAATGGATGAATAAAGATTTGGCTGCTAGCTTGTTTATCAGTCCCTCTGAAATTAGTGAATCAATTTCTCGATCTCAATTTGCTGGTTTAATAAGTGCCGATAGAAGAAAAGTTTTTACTCAAGCCTTGGAGTCTTTTTTAATTAATGGTTTAAAATATGTTTTTCCGGTAAAACCGGGTAGTTTAGTGAAAGGCATACCTACAGCACATTCAGCCCCTATCATGTCAAATTATTTTTCTTCTGAAATATCTTATATCTGGCCTGATATTTCTGGGAAACAAAGAGGTATGATTATTGATCCATTGTATCCAGGTGCTGTAGCAGCTGCAAAGCAAGATGAAGACTTATATGAATTATTGGCAATTTGCGACGTGTTTAGAATTGGTAAAGTGAGAGAAATTAAAAAGGCGGAGGAATTGTTGAAGGAAAAATTTAAAGAGAAAAATAAGTCTTAATATCATAAAGATTTTGACTTTATAATTTCTCTCTAAATTCCCAACTTCATATCTTCCCTAAAGCACCTTTGCATTCTTCTGCGCTTTCAACGCCAATTCAGTCGCTAAGAAGCAATGCGCTTGTGGCATAGCAGTTTCTGTGCGGTTGATGATATCATCCACCAATTGAGTTCCAAATGGCAAAGCTTGGTCGTTGCAATCAATATGCGTGGTTTCTTTTTGCGTAACCATGTAGAGATGGTTTCCATTATCATATCGTGCTATGTCAATGTTCTTTCTGATTTCAATAAATCCATCTGTTCCGAGAATGGTCAGTCTGCCATCACCCCATGTCTTCAAACCATCGGGCGTAAACCAGTCAACCCGAACATATCCTGAACCACCATTTCCTTTCATCATCACATCCCCGAAATCCTCAAACAATGGATATTGTGGGTGATGAACATTGCCCACTTGCGATGCAACAATTTCTGCTTCTGTTGATCCTGTGAAAAATAAGAATTGATCAAACTGGTGTGAACCTATGTCGGTGATGATTCCTCCAAATCTTTTTTTATCGAAGAACCAATCTGGGCGTGATTTTGGATTCATTTTATGTGGACCTAAACCGATGGTTTGAATAACTTTTCCAATGGCGCCGGATTTGATGATTTCACCTGCTTTCACCGTTGCCTTGTTTTCGAATCGCTCGCTAAACATGATGGAGTAAATGCGCTTTGTTGATTTTTGAACACGCCTTACTTCCGCGAGTTGCTCTAGGGTAATGATGCCGGGTTTGTCAACCAGATAATCTTTGCCATGCTTCATCACCTCTACACCCAACGGAGCTCGTTCGTCTGGAATACCAGAACTTAATATGAGTTGTATTGAATTGTCTTCAAGAATTTCTTTGGCACTTCCGCTTACTTTAGCCTGTGGAAATTGTTTTGTAAACGCACCTAAAAGATCAGCTTCTTTGGCATACACGGCAACAAGTTCCCCACCTCCTTTGATCACGGCATTCACCATTCCATAAATATGGCCGTGGTTGATGTTGATTACTGAAAAACGTATTCTTGTTACAACAGGTTTTTCGGCTTGCTTTTTATTGTTGAAAGATGACAGCATCATCAGTCCAGATGCCGCTGCCGTGCTTTTGAGAAAATTTCTTCTTTTGGCTGAATGGCTATTCATATTGAGTTGAGTTTCAGCTAATGAATTTAAGACTTTTTGGTTGTTTTTCAAAATCAGTTGAATTTTTGAACTGAAGTCATTCTTAAATGTTTTTGAGTTGTTAACTGTCCAAAAATTAAAAATATTTAACCTAATTTCAGCCCAATAAATAAAGAGTATGATGATTCGTTCCTCCCTTCTATTAGTCTTCTTAATGGCCACAGTCGCATCTTTCGCACAAATCGATCCGGCAAAAATCGACATCGTCCGCGATCATTACGGAGTGCCGCATATCTTCGGCAAAACCGACCCAGAAGTGGCTTACGGATTGGCTTGGGCTCAAGCAGAAGATGATTTTGAAACCATCCAACAATCCATGCTTGCTGGCAAAGCCATGTTGGCAGCATACAAAGGGAAAGAAGGTGCTACCATCGACTACATCATCCACCTGCTTCGCATTCCTGAATTGGTTGAAGAGAAATATGAAAGTGATTTGAGTCCAGATTTCAAAAGACTCATAGAAGGATATTGTGCAGGCCTAAATGCGTATGCCAAACAACATCCTGAAGAAATATTGCTTAAGAAATCATTCCCCATTACTCCGAAGGAAATGATTCAGTTTTCGATTCTTCAGATGTCTGTTTTATCTGGTGCCGACAAAGCATTGTCTGCCATTTTCAACAACAAAGTGCCTTTGATTGAGAACTATAAAACTGCGGGCAGCAATGCGTTTGCTTTCAACAGCGCAAAGACTACTGATGGTCAGGTTTACCTAGACATCAATGCACATCAACCTTTGGAAGGACAAGTTGCATTTTATGAAGCACATCTTTCGAGTGAAGAAGGATGGAACATCTTAGGTGCCAATTTCCCTGGAGCTCCTTGCATTCTTCATGGTTGCAACGAATACCTAGGCTGGGCGCATACTGTAAACAATCCTGATAAATTAGACACCTATCAACTAGAAATAAATCCTGCAAATAAATTGCAGTATAAGTTTGATGGTCAATGGCTTACCCTTGAACAAAAAACAGCACATTTGAAAGTGAAAATAAAGGGAATAACTGTGCCTGTTTCTAAAAAAGCGTATTGGAGCAAGTATGGTCCAACCATCATCACAGAAAGAGGAACATTTGCCATACGCATGCCTTCGTTGATGGATATCAGAGGGATAGAACAGTGGTATCGATTCAACAAAGCAAAAAATTTCACCGAGTTTAAGGCAGCGCTTAACATGTTGGCAATACCTGGATACAACATCGTGTATGCAGATAGATACGATACAATTTATTATGTGAGCAATGGTCGGATTCCAGTAAGAAATACAAAGTACGATTGGAGTTCAACTGTTCCTGGAAATACAAGTGCAACACTGTGGAATGAACTGCATCCGTTGTCTGATTTGCCGCAAGTGCTTCAACCGAAAAGTGGATTTGTGTACAATACAAATCACTCGCCTTTTCATTCAACTGAAGGTCCAGAAAACCCTGTGATAAAGTTTCCAAACATGGGTTATGAAACCCTGGAAAACAACAGGAGCAAGCGTTTCGAAGAATTGGTTGCACAGCACGACAAGGTATCTTATGAAACTTTCAAGAAGATAAAATTTGATAGGCAGTTCCCTTCAAAGTTTGCATTTCCAATCAACATCGACAGCATGTTTTTGATGAAAGCCGAATCATATCCAGAGGTTGCAGAATTGATTACGAGCCTGACAACATGGGATAAAAATTCAAATGCAGAAAGTGTTGGAGCAGGTACTTTTTTGAAGGTATATGAGAATATTAATAAGTCAAAAGGGTTATATGCAGCAACTGGAGTTTTAACAACTGGACAATCATTGAAAGTATTGTTGGAAGTGAAGGCAAAGATGATGGAGCAATTTGGCAGAACAAATCTACAATTAGGAGAATTGCAAAAATTGGTTCGCGGCGACAAAGTATTGCCACAACCCGGATTGCCGGATGTTTTGGCACCGATGTATTCTGTGGCATACAAAGATGGTATGGTGAAGGGAAATCAAGGGGATGCATTTATTGAGTTGGTAAGGTTTACAAAAGACGGACCAATCATCGAAACGTTGAATACATATGGCGCTTCTGCGAGAAAAAATTCACCGCATTATACCGATCAGATGGAGATGTTTACAAAGCAACAAACAAAACCAATGACGTTAAATAAAGCGGAAGTGTATAAGAATGCGGAGAAGATATATCACCCGAATTAAATGAAGAGTGAAGAATGAAGAATGAAAAATGGCCTTCGACACGCTCAGGGACAGCAGTATAATTATTTCTCATCCCCGTCTCGCGCAGCGGACGGGGATGGCCGACAGTCAGGAATCCTGTCATCCTGAATGTGTTATAGGGCGACCCTAAAAAAAGGGTATGTCGTTTTCTGAAGTAGAAACAATAACCACAAGACTCCCCCCCTGGACAGGAGGGGTGCCGAGCCCGATTAGCGAAGCGAATCGGACGAGGTGGGGTGGTGGAATTAAA
>CANLED010000226.1 GCA_947489175.1 Chitinophagaceae bacterium
TGAGGTGTTCAAGAATCCAGATGCAACTTGAGCAATGAATTTGGGGGAGGCTAAATTGTATGTGGGTATGTTCTTTGTCTGTAAAGCTGATGAGCTTGGAAGCGATTTCTGGTTCATCCAAATAGTTCCACTTGTCTTGAACAAACCTGCCTTTGGGGGTGATGCCAGTTAGTTGCTGCATTTGTGCTGGACTGCAGCTGTTTGTTTCTTGGAGTATGAAAAAAACTTGCTTGCATCCTTCACAACAGAAAGGATGCAAGCCGTCGGTGATCTTGCCGTTGCATGTTTCTCCACAATGTTTACAGCCAATCAAGTTGTTGGTTTTGGTTTGATGTTCAGAAAGCTGAAGCAACATAGTTTAGGAAATTACATTTTAGGTCTAGAAATTTTTTTTCTACATTCCTAATTCTTTCACGAAGTACATTTTGCGATAACAAGGTATGCACGCCGTATCCTTCAGCTTCTATTTTTTTCTCGCTGAGCAGAAAATCTTGTTGTTTGGCAAGTTCTTCTTTGACTGCCGTCATGGAAGTTTCTTGTTCCTGCATTTCGTTTTTTAGGATTCGAATGCTCGATAGGATCTCTTCAGCCACATGAGGTTTTTTTTCAACCATTGAGGTGAGCATTTTTTCTAAATTTGGGATTTCCTTACTTTGTCTAGTAATCATGTCGTCCCATGCGTCGTTCTCTTTCATGAAAAGTTCAAGAATTTTCCCATTCATATTGCTGTTTTTAAAGGTTGATATTATACAGCAAATTTCTTCAGAATAGGGATTGAATTGACTGACCAAACGCAAATTAAAATATGACAAAAATCATTTTTTTGATGTTTGTCGCTCTTATGAGCTTAGTGCTTTTCAAAAAGCCAGCTTACCGGCTTTCTTTCTTCATGCAGTAACCCGAATTTTTTAATGCAAGTTCGTATGTGCGCAACGGCTTCTTCAATTGAATCCGTAATCAGGAAAAGTTTGAGGTCATCTTCTGAGATGGTATTTGTTCTTTTCATTTTCTCAATGTGCTCTATCAAATCTTTGTGGTATTCTTTCCCGAAAATGATTACTGGGAACTCCTGTATTTTTTTTGTTTGGATGAGTGTCATTGCTTCAAAAAGTTCATCCAGCGTGCCAAACCCTCCAGCCATGATCACAAAGGCGTATGAGTATTTGATGAGCAATGTTTTTCTCACGAAGAAGTAGCGAATATTCACCCATTTGTCGAGGTATGGATTTTGGTGTTGTTCCATTGGTAGCACAATATTGCAGCCCAATGAACGCCCCCTAACATCTTTTGCTCCTCTGTTTGCCGCTTCCATGATGCCTGGTCCACCGCCTGTCATGATGGTAAAACCCATCTTTGCAATTTCTGCTGAAAGGGCCCTGGCATCTTTGTAGTGCTGGCTATCTTCTGCAAACCTTGCTGATCCGAATACGGCAACACATGGACCTGTAAAGTGAAGCGCCCTGAATCCGCGAATGAATTCAATACAAACTTTTACAACGAATTTGAAATCAAGCCAGCGTGAACGTGGCCCATCGAGGAATTGTATTTCTGGTTCAGTCATTTACAGTTTAAGGTTTAGTGTTTAAAGTTTAGGGGTTGTAACATTATTCCATTTATGAAGATATGGTAAAGCAATGATGATTTCTGAGGTGGTTGATTTTTATTGCTAAATCTTATTATACAACAAAACCCCGTATAGTACGGGGCAATATTTTTAGTTGAGTGTTGTCTTTTTGATGGTTTTGTGACTTCCCTGCGATAGGTTATTAAAATTCTGGTAGTATATCATGCTGATGATCCTACAGGGGTTGTATTAAATTTGGTTTTTGGTTGGATTAAATTGTTTTATTTTCTGGTTTTCGTTTGGATTGGATGTTGGTTGGTTTTTTTAGTAGGATTGGTTTGTTGGTTTTAGTTTTCTTTAGGATTGGATTTGCTACGGGGCGGTTTTGGGATTTGATGGTTTTATTTTCTGATTTTCTTTCGGATTGGATGTTGGTTGGTTTTTTTAGTAGGGTTGGATTGTTGGTTTTTCTGGTTTTTGTTTGGATTGGATTGGATGTTTGGTTGGTTTTTTTGGTAGGATTGGATTGTTGGTTTTTCTGACGTCGTTTGTCTTTGCTTGCTTCGTACGTTAGCGTCGCATTGACTATACAAGGTTACAGCTCATTTTTTTCACATGAAAGTATTTTAAACTGCATTTTTCATATTTACGTATTTACGCTTATTGAGTGTCATGAGGGATACGTATAAACAGCCAAGGGACGAGGGACAAGGGACGGGGGACGAGGGAACAGCCAGTTGGTGGTTGAAGAGGTTGAAGGGGTTGAAGAGGTTGAAGTACATCCTAAACCACTTCATCCTAAACATTCTAAACATTCTAAACCTCCTCAACCCCTTCAACTACTTCAACCCCTTCAACCCCTTCAACTCCTTCAACTCCTTCAACTACTTCAACTACCTCAACCTCCTCAACTAAAAAAAGGTGATTAAAATCATTTTTAAAGCTAAATAAATTAGCATAATATTGCTAAATAAATTAGTAATTATGGATGAGGAACTTTTTTTTGGAGCTGCGTATGATGGTTCCAAAGCATACACACAGCAGCATGTTAAAACAGCCAATGCTACTGGCTTTGGTGCGGCTGCCGATGATTATTCAGAGCGGGGTATTGACCTTAATGAGCAGTTGATACGAAACAAGCCCGCTACTTTCTTCATGCGCGTCAGGGGTGAAGCCATGATAGGGGCGGGTATTTTTGATGGTGACATGGTGATTGTTGACAGAAGCGTCAAGCCCGTTAGTGGCAAAGTGATTATTGCCGTGCTTAATGGCGATATGCTAATCCGCCGATTCGAGAAGGGGTTTAACAAGATGAGGCTCATCCCTGAAACAACCAAACTCGCACCTATTGAGGTTGATTCTTACGCTGAGTTCTCGATTTGGGGGGTGGTGACTTATGTGATACATCAGGTTTGAAGTTTAAGGTTGAAAGTTTAAGGTTTAATGAAGAATGACATGAATGAAGAATGAAAAATGAAGAATGAAAAATGAAGAATGAAAAATGAAAAATGAAGAATGAAAAATGGAACAGCCAAAGCTTTAAAGCCTAGGCTATTAAATTTTTTAATCCTAAACTCTCTAAACCTTAAACTAACAACTCTAAACTCTCAACCACCACCCTTCATGTTCGCCATCGTAGACTGCAACAGCTTTTATTGTTCATGCGAGCGGCTTTTTCGGCCGGATCTTCGCACCAGACCTGTTGTGGTTCTAAGCAATAATGATGGGTGCATCATTTCTCGTACCGATGAGGCCAAAGCGTTGGGGATTGACATGGGTGCACCGTTGTTTGAAAGCAGGCAGTTGCTTAAGCAACACGCGGTGTCTGTATTTTCTTCGAACTATCATCTTTATGGCGACTTAAGCATGCGGGTGATGGATACGCTAAGATTTTTGTCTGACGATGCTACCTATCGCTGCGTAGAAGTATATTCTGTTGATGAGGCATTTATTAACCTCAGTCACCTCCCTCCAGAGGCATTGCAGGGTTTTGCTGAGCGATTGCGGGATGTGGTTTTTCAGTGGACGGGCATTCCGGTTTCTGTTGGGATTGCCCCATCCAAGGTATTGAGCAAGGTGGCGAACCGGTTGGCAAAAAAGAATAAGGTTAAATCAGCTTGTGTGATGGTATTGGATACGGCGGATAAAGTACAACAGGCACTGGAAATAACCGATGTATCTGATTTATGGGGTATTGGCAGGAAGTATTCCAGGAAGTTGAAAGAGATGTATGGGATCAACACTGGTTGGCAGTTGAAACACATGCCGCAAGAGTGGGCACGAAAGAACCTCGGTGGTGTGGTGGGTGTTCGGATGATCAAAGAGCTGAATGGTGAATCGTGTATTCAGATGAAGGACCCATTGGAGAAGAAAAAAATGATAGCCACCACGCGTATGTTTGGGAAGCCTGTTTTTGATCTTCAATCGTTAAAAGAAGCCGTTGCTACGTTCACCTCCCGTGCTGCAGAAAAATTGCGGAGGCAATACGGCGCTGCATCTGGTATCGATGTTTTTGTGGTCACGAATGGACGAGAAGGGGCTGCCTATGAATACAATCCCATGCATCATCACCGGTATTTTACCATGATGAAGGCTACCTCTGATACGGCAGAGCTGATTCGGGCGGCTTTACCGTTGGTTGAAAGCTTATATCTAAAGGGAACAAAATACGTTAAGGCAGGCGTGATGCTCACCGGAATTGTTCCAGATAACGCACTTCAAGGGGATCTTTTTTCACCTCCAACAAGAAGCCAAAACAGGGCATTGATGCAGGCAATGGACAACATCAATTTCAGCATGCGGGATGACATGGTTAAGTTTGTAGCCTCCGGGCTAACAAGGAATTGGAAGATGCGGCAGGAGATGAGGAGTGCGAGGTTTACGACTAGGTGGGATGAGGTGTATCA
>CANLED010000227.1 GCA_947489175.1 Chitinophagaceae bacterium
TGCAAGCGCTTACAAAATTCAAGAAAGGAGATAAGACTACAACCATCGTTTTAAGAGGAGACAAAGAGATTAGTTTTGAAAATCTATTCTGATGAAATTTAAGTTAGATGACGATAAAATGTCTGATCATTTTTTCGAGGATACAAGAATTCTTGGTATTGTTTGTACCCTAAAAAATTATCATTTTTGTTGGCATATAGAAAAGTCTCTACAGATTGATTTTCAAACAGCACCTGATTTACAGATAGGGATGGATAAAAACAGAAGATCATATTCCTTTACGGTGTATGAGTTTTTACATCCTGTTTCTGCTAAAGAACATTTTTTGTACAGCAACAAACATGATGGTGAATTCCTTTTACCGGAGCTTCAACATTTGGATTTTATATGGCTGGTAAGGGATGCGTATCAGGATGACCTATATTTTCAAAAGCTGCAACAACAAATTAGGGCAATTGCCGGCGTACAACTTGTTACAGAAGTGACGCACGACAAAATTAAATCAAGGGATAACTTACAACGATAACATATGTGGGAACAAAAAGACAATCAACTCTATCGAAAATTTGTATTCAATAATTTTATTGATGCATTTGCTTTTATGACCAAGGTTGCTATTCTTGCTGAAAAGGCCAACCATCACCCCACCTGGTCAAATACTTGGAACAGGGTTGAGATTTGGCTTTCAACACACGATGCTGGTAATGTAGTTACTGATAAAGATCTTGATCTTTCAAAAGCCATAGACAACCTATTTTAACTTACTGATACAGCAAAACTGCCGGCTTCGGTTATTTCTCCTATAGGAGTAACCCTATCCGATAATCCATTTTGTTTTAACGCTTCTGTTACTTCATTTATAGCACCCTTTGCAACCGCAATTAACAAGCCACCACTGGTCTGAGGATCTGCCAATATGCTTTTTTGTAATTGTTTGTTTTCTCCATGATGAAAATGAACCTTATGACCATAACTATCCCAATTTCTGTTTGTTCCCCCTGGTACTGATCCCAATTCTACATATTCAATCAATCGATCAGAAATCAAGGGAACGGATCCGAATGTAATTTCAGCAGACATTCCGCTTCCTTCAGCCATTTCAATGAGATGACCCAATAGTCCAAATCCTGTAACATCAGTCATTGCATGAACACCCTCAATTTTCCCCATGATAGCACCAATTTTATTCAGTTGCATCATTTGATCAGCCGCCAATGTTTTATCTCCTTCTTTCAATAGATTCTTCTTTTCTGCTGTTGTCAATATTCCAACACCAATTTTTTTGGTCAACAACAATACATCTCCTTTCTGTGCAGTATTGTTCTGTTTCAAATTTTTAATGTCTACCAATCCATTCACCGCCAACCCAAAAATAGGTTCCGGCGAATCAATGCTGTGTCCACCCGCCAATGGAATTCCAGCTTCAAGACAAATGCTTTTACTACCCTCTATAACCCTCCTTGCAACAAGAGGAGACAATAGATTGATTGGCCATCCCAAGATGGCTATTGCCATGATTGGATCTCCTCCCATCGCATATACATCACTGATCGCATTGGCCGAAGCTATTCTTCCAAAATTATAAGGATCATCAACAATGGGCATGAAAAAATCTGTAGTAGAAATCAAGGCTTTCCCATTCTGTAAATCATATACTGCTGCATCGTCTTTGCTATGATTTCCAACAATCAAACGATCATTGTCAGGCATACTAAAGCTGGATGACAATATTTCATCCAAGATTTTAGGCGATATTTTACAACCACACCCAGCTCCATGTGAATATTGCGTCAGCTTAATTTCTTCCATTGTTAAGGTTTAATATTTTACCTGCGTTTTCCATATCATTTACATCATCTGCCAAAACCACGACAATATTGGGTTTGGGTTCTTCTCTGTTTTCCAATCCTTTGCTATACCGCTTGTCATAGTACTTCAACAATACATCAAAACATCCGTGAATATTATTTTCATCCAAAGATGAAATGGCTGTTTTTGTTTCAAGCCCACCAAGTCTTTTTTGTATTCTGCCAATAGCATCTCTGAGTGCAATTTTATCTAGTTTCCCATAGGTTTCTACCAAATAATTCAACCTTGAATAAAAGGGAATTTCCAAGAAAACAATTTCGCATCTTCTCATGTGAACCCACATGTCTTGTGGTATATTCACTGTACCGATGCGTTGGCTCTCATCCTCCAACCAAATTTTTTTATTGGGATATTTTTCCAGTTCTGTTTTGATAGCAATGGCAAGTTTGTTTTCAAACATTTCTTGGCTGGGCTGTTTAGGTAGTCCAATATTTCCAAATGCTGATCCTTTGTGTCCCGCAAGGCCTTCAAGATCTACCACAGCTTCGCCCTTTTTTTTCAAAGACTGCAAAACAATGGTTTTGCCAGAACCAGTATTACCTCCCAAAATCTGAAATGGATGGTTTTTGGCTAACTCTTGGAGCACCCAATTCCTGAATGTTTTATAACCACCAATGAGTGTATAAACTTTAAACCCATAAAGATCAAGCAACCAGGCAACAGCTGCACTTCTCATTCCCCCCCTCCAACAATGCACCAACACAGTTTTATTGTTGGCATCTTTTTCTTGGATCAAAGCCTCTGCTTGTAAAAGCATTTCTTTCATCTTCGGCCCAAAGAATTCAAGTCCTTTTTTAATGGCATCTTCCCTGGACTGTTGTTTATAAATGGTACCAACAATTGCTCTTTCCTGATCGTTGAATAGCGGAATTGAAGACGCTCCTGGAATGTGCGCATGGGAATATTCTGCATCACTTCTTACATCAATGACAGGATTAATTTGTAAAAGTTGAACAAACCGTTCAACAGGAATCTTTTCTATTCCCATATGCTATTTAAAAAAATCACTTGTTCATTGTAGCTAGAAATTCATGGTTGTCTCGTGTGCCCTTCATTTGTTTGAGCAACAAGTTCATTGCTTCTTCACTATTCATATCTGCAATATGGTTGCGCAGGATCCACATTCTTTGCAGTACATCCTTATCCAGCAACAGGTCTTCACGCCTTGTTGAAGATGCTGTTAGATC
The DNA here is from genome assembly GCA_947489175.1 of Chitinophagaceae bacterium. Lineage (GTDB taxonomy): Bacteria > Bacteroidota > Bacteroidia > Chitinophagales > Chitinophagaceae > Pollutibacter. The sequence goes on from CANLED010000227.1 coordinate 3,057, forward strand.
GATGGCAGGGAACATGCGCTTGTTGGCCAGTCGCCTATCCAATGCCAATTCCATGTTTCCAGTACCTTTAAACTCTTCGAAAATGACCTCATCCATTTTGCTTCCTGTATCAATCAGTGCAGTAGCCAGGATGGTCAGCGAACCACCATTCTCTACTTTCCTCGCTGCACCAAAAAACTGTTTTGGTTTTTGCATTGCATTGGCTTCAACACCACCAGACAATACTTTTCCAGATGATGGCGCAACAGTATTGTGTGCCCTGGCCAACCTTGTGATAGAATCCAACAGAATTACAACATCATGACCACATTCAACCAACCTTTTGGCTTTTTGAAGCGCCATTGCCGAAACTTTCACATGCTTATCAGCAGGTTCATCAAATGTAGATGCCAATACTTCAGCCCTTACACTGCGTTCCATATCGGTAACCTCTTCCGGACGTTCATCAATCAAAACGACCATCAAATAACACTCCGGGTGATTTGTTGCAATGGCATTCGCTACTTCTTTCAGCAACATTGTCTTACCAACCTTTGGCTGTGCCACTATCAAACCCCTCTGACCCTTACCCAATGGCGTAAATAGGTCCATCATCCTGGTGGAGTAATTATCTTGTTTGGTATATAAGTTGAATTTTTCAAATGGAAACAGTGGTGTCAGGTAGTCAAATGGTACCCTGTCACGTACTTCGTCGGGTAAACGACCATTTACTGTGTCTACCTTATATAACGCAAAGTACTTTTCACCTTCTTTTGGTGGTCTAACTGATCCGGTAATGGTATCACCAGTTTTTATCCCAAATAGTTTTATTTGTGAAGGGGAGACATACACATCGTCGGGTGATGAAAGATAATTATAGTCACTGCTCCTTAAAAAGCCGTATCCATCAGGCATCATTTCTAATACACCTTCCCCTGCAATGGCTCCATCAAACTCCACATTGAATACGGGCTCTTTCTTAATAAAGAGTTGTTTGGTTGGAACTTCATCCTGTGCGATAACATTTTCTGGAGATTGTGGCTCCTCACCATTGTTATTTTCTATGGTAATATTTACGGGTTGTTCTTCCTGCTTAGCAGTGGCCAATACCTGAATAGGCTTTATTTTTTTTATGGGTTGTTTAACCTCTTTCGCTACCGGGATAGGTTCTTCATCTGCAGGTATGACCTGTACTGACGGTGGTCTTCCCCTTTTTGCCACCTTTTTTTCTAGTTTTGGTGCTTCCGTCATTTCCAATGCTTCCGGACTTGCATCTTCATTCTCAACAATGGCTTCTTCGGTGCTGTTTGATGTTGTTGTTTTTACTATTCTTTTTTTCTTTACCACACCATCTTTTGCCTCTAACTTTATTCCACTGTTTAGAATAGCTTGTTTATC
>CANLED010000228.1 GCA_947489175.1 Chitinophagaceae bacterium
TTGCCTGATAACAATGGACTAAATCCAGCCCCAAGTTCAATTAAAGCTCCTACCCTTCCGCTCATTTCAATGCTACCAGCATCTGGTCGAATTAAACCATTAAGTAATTTTAACAAAGTACTTTTCCCAGCACCATTGTGCCCTATCAAACCAAGACATTCACCTCTTTTTACTTCGAAACTTATGTCTTTTAAAGCCCAAAACTCATCTTGCCTTAAAGTCTTTTCACTTACACTTGAAGAAAAAACATTCAACATATCTTTTGTACCGTACCAAAGACTACGCTTGATACTTCTGCAAAATTTTTTGCTCAGCCCATTAACTTTAATTAATACATCGTTATCCATTAAAAATTAATTTTCAGACATTTTAACTACCTGAACGTTCAACTATTATAGGTAATGTTATTCTCAAAATAATCAGTCCAAAAATTATGAGAATAAAAGATATAAAACCCCAAAAAATTAAAAAATCAAATAAGTTTACTTCATAGTTGCCAAATAAACTTCTTGAATATTCTAACCAAGCAGAAATTGGATTGAAGATTTGCAATTTTGTGAAAATATTGCCTTTTGCTAAAGGGTATACAACTGGCGTGATGTACATGAAAAATGGCAAACCAATGCTCATGATTTTAGAAACATCATTATACATTAATCCAAAAGGAGTTAGAAAAATTCCAATCGAAACACCTATAAAAACTAGAACTACCATGGCAAGAATACCGGGAATTGTATGTAACCCAGGAGGATATCCTAAATACCATAATAAAGGTATTAAGATGGATATTTTTATAAAAATACTAAACAGCAAATCATAAAAACTAGCAACTAACAAAGATTCTCTGGGAAAATTTAATTTCACCATCATACCTATTGCACCTCTGTATCTTGCCAAAGGTTTGTTTACTGATTCAACAAACAAACTCCAAAGGCTTGTTCCGCAAACACAATATGCTGTATATATCATTGGAGTATTTGTTACCTCAATAATCTGTTGCTGATTAAGTAAAATCCAAATTCCCGCAGTAACAAAAGGAGGCAGAATAATCCATACATAACCTAAAATAGATTTTTCATAATTAGACTTCAAATCTTTTAAGAACAGACGAAAACCTAATTCTTTTCCATCAGATACTCCTTTTAAAATATCAATGAAAATTAATTTCAATGATAAATTTCGTTGAGGTGTATATATGTTTTTATTCATATTAAAATACTAGCTGATTCAAATCAGATTCTCAGACTTCTAAAAATTTATTTGCAGCAGTTGTCCAGTTAATTGTATTATATCTTTTAATTGAACAATTTGACATAGTATTAAATATATTATTATCGTTCAATATGTTGAGTGCAGCCTCAATAAAATCCTTATCATTTTTAGCAACGAATCCAGTCGCACCATGCACAACTCTTTCCTTCATAGAACCTAAATCACAGACTACAGCAGGAAGCCCCAATGCCTGTGCTTCAGCAACTGCAAGACAAAATGTCTCAGCCCTGTCCCCACGATAAAACATTGCTCTACCATTTCTCATTTCTTGAAACAGCTCATTCTTAGGTATCACATCACGAATAATAATATTGTGTTCGGAAAATTGAGATGCATATTCAACTTCCGTTTGCATCCGAGATTTAACTGAATTGCCCCATGCACCATAGGTTTTCCATCCAGCAAAAACATTAAGTTCGGCTTCGGGACATTTGGGATAAATTTCAGCAACCCACAAATCCACCAACCACCTTAAGGACCTCAGTGGATTGCTGGTGAAATATACTTTTTTATTTCTCTCTGCCGGATTACAAGGTGTAATTGTAAGAACTGCATTACTGATACCATAAGGAATAACTATTCTACCTCTTGTTGGAATAAAAAACGGCAATGTTGACTTGTGGTATTCACCTGAAAAAACGACTACAGGCCTATACCTTAGCAAATATATCAACCGATGCCAATACAGCAAGTATTTGGCTTCATTGTGGATCCAGAGAATTTTTCTCTTCGCTTTGATGTACTTAAAATTCTCAAAGAGATAAGGAGAAACATTAACAATCATTAAGTCATATTGAACAGCTCGATCTACTTGGCTCAACTGATTCCATGTTCGACCACTTCCCTCTAAAACCCGCAGTGTATCAGTATAAACATTGACGACAGCACCCAATTGTTCAAAACCCCTAGATAATTCTATAAAAGCAGTCTGGGTTCCTGCTATTGATTTTTCCTCCAAATCACTATCAAACAAATCATTGGCATATAGCATCAATATCTTCATCAGTTCTCCATTGCTTTATCAACTAATGTTTCCAGCCGAGAAATGTCTACTGTAATATCCGCATCCCGGTGGTTAGTGGAAATTCCTCGATTCAAGCTATAATAATACTTGAGACCAAACACCCTTGCCAACGAAAAATAACACCAATACCGGTTGTTGTCTGATTTCAATTCTATAATGGTCTGTCCTTTTTGCATAAACATGCTATTGGACAAACCTGCTCCATGGCTTGCTACAACAACCCGGGTTTCCTGAAAAAGTTTAATCTGATTTTTCAAATGTAAATCCTCTAACACTATTTTTTCAAACCCTTTTTCTTTCAACAAATCAAAAACAGCTTCCTCATTTGAAACCCCTCTCCTCTTCGCCTTTCCCCTGGTAATGTATATACACCGAAAAGGATGTACATTAGAAGCGGTACCACCTAACATTTTATCCAGAAAAAAATGCATCAATCCCTCATTAAAACGACCCACATGAGGAATAGCAGTGGCATAAAGTTTGTTAACCTTTATTGATTGTCTTACATCAAATGTTTTGATGTCAATTTTCAAAAGATTAAGTGACTCAACAATAAAAGGATATTTCAGGTAATTAGATGGGATAACAACAGGAATAGATGGCTGCTGATGGTTCATGGCCACAATACGCGGGAGTATTTCAGTCATCCAGTGGAAATAATTGTTGGCCCAATCTTGAAGGCCCAAAATCCCCACATCTAATGTTCCCCTTTTTGAAATCTGCAATTTGATTGCAGCTTTAAACAAATCAACAAATGGAGGTCTTTTGTGGCGCGTAAGTTCAAAGAAGGGCCTGCTGTGTTGAAAAACCAAACCATTGCAAATTGTCGTACCGCTCAATACTTTTAGATGAACTGCAGGAATTTGAAAAGAAAAATTTTCATCATAAAATAACCATCTGTCCGCCTCATTAAAATTTTCTGGAACAGCATATGAAATGGAATGTTTTGAAAAAAACTCAATAGATTCCATCAACTTCAACTGACTGGAGCATCATTTAGTAATTTACTCATTTCATAGTCATCGGCTCTAAATGCAATATAATTTGAGAGTATGAAATTTTCGGAATGAACATGATATCCCCTTAAGTCAATATGATTGGGATATATTTTACCAATTACATACCCATATTGATTCAAGAAATCATAAAAATTTTTTAATAAATCTTTTGAAACAATAGAGAAAGGCCCATACTCAAATTGTATTAACCTGATTTTTCTGTTTTTAATTTTTTCTTCAAACCCCTTTAATACTTTATAGTCATTACCTTCTGTATCAACTTTTAAAAAATCAATTTTATCCACATGAAATATGTCACAAAAAATATCTCCCCTTTGAACTTCACAGATAGTTTTTTTAAAAGAACTGTTATCAGCATTAGAAACAGATGAGCTCAAGTATGACTTTTCAATTGAAAAATTCAATTCTAATTCTCCGGTAAAATCACTCAGGGCAATTTTTTGTGGGAATACTTCAAGATTGCCAATGTTTTTAGTCAACAATTCGAAGGTATAGGGAATAGGCTCAAATGCATAAATTATTTTGGGCGACAGTTTATTTAATGCCCCGATAGACCAATCGCCTATATTTGCTCCGACATCAAATATACAATCCATTTTCAATGTCGATAATCGACTCCACAACCAATTTTCACCATTTGTATTAAAATCAGGGTTTTTATTTTCAGATGAGACTATAAAAAACCTGGCTGCAGTATAGAGGTGCTTAAATAAAAGACTTCTGTGATTTTTTGCAATAAAAAATGAAGCTGATTTGAGAAATCTTTGTTTATTCAAGATATATCAATATTCCCTACCCCTTTGTCGCATAATACCCATATCCATACTTACGCTTCTGGCCATAATACCCATAACGGTATCCATAATAACCTACTGTTTTGATTCCATTGAAGATAATCGCCATATTTTTGAAAACCTTACTCTGTCTGGCTTCCTCCATTTCTGTGACTTGTCCACGAAAGGTGTTCATAAACCTCACCACAAAAAGGCTGATATCTGACCATTTATCAAGCATTTGTGCATCGGTTACCAATCCAAACGGAGGCGTATCGACCACAACTATGTCATAATTCTCATCAAG
>CANLED010000229.1 GCA_947489175.1 Chitinophagaceae bacterium
AACAGTTTTTCAGTCAACCGTTACTATAGAATACAACGAAACGCCTGAAACACTTGCTGCTAAAATACACCAACTAGAACATAGATACTTTGCTGAGGTAATTGAAAAGTGGATTGATGGAGCTTGAGGCGTTGAAGGGGTTGAGGTAGTTGAGGGGGTTGAAGGGGTTGAAGAGGTTGAAGGGGTTGAAGTCGAAGATCCCGAGAGTGCGAAACACGAATCGGGAAGGTTGAGAGGGTTTAGAGGGTTGAGAAAGTTTAGTTGTTTAGTTGTTGAGGGATTAGGGGGTTTTGTGTAATTAACATTTCTTTTTATCCTGTTTGAAATTTTTAAGCTTCTACAGTTTTATATTTACAACCAACCAAGCATTTACTCTTTTATTCATTTTCTTGAAACAAATTTTCACAATTTTCATTTTTCTCTTGACGGTTAAATCCACCGAATGCCAAGTTTGGATCTCCGGCAGGGTTTTCGATACTACTCGCATGGTTTCTATACCAGCCGTAAAAGTTAGTTCAAAATCAGGCATTGTAACATTTACAGATTCCATTGGCAGGTATGGTTTAACTGTTGGTGCAACCGATTCTATCTTTTTTTCATACATGGGGAAATCAACCACAAGCTTTCCTGTTAAAGACATCCGCTATCCAAATGGATTCGACATAGCCTTACAGGTAAGGGTAAAAGACCGCTACGAAACTTTAAAAGAAGTAGTTATAATTGGGAAATCATACAAACAGGATTCCTTAGAGAACCGTGAACGCTATGCCAAGGTCTTTAATTTCGACAAAGGTGGGCTTCGACTTTCAGAAACTGGAAGCACTGGCGGAACTCCCGGCCTTGATCTAACCAGCTTGATTGAATCGTTTCGCTTCAGAAGAAACAAAACCATGAAAAGCTTTCAAAACAGGTTAATTGAAGAAGAACAGGATAAATTCATCAACAACAGATTTAGCAAAACACTGGTGAAACAAATCACTGGGCTCGAAAGCAGAGACCTTGAGAAATTCATGATCGTTTACAAACCGCCTTATGAATTTACCGCCTTCAGTGAAGAATATGAGTTTCACAAATACATACTTGACGCATCTAGATATTTCAAACAAGGGATTTTGCCTAAAATGAAAAATGAAGAAAGATTGAAAAATGAAAAATATTGAGGTAATCTTACTTATTTACCTACCCAAACGCAGTTTTTTCAGTCACCATTTTATGTAACTTCAACTTTCATAGATTAAACATGAAAAAACTACTCTTCCTCCCTATCCTCGTTCTAAATTATTTTGTTGGCATTGGACAAAGCTCAAGCAACAAAACATCAACATTAAACCTTAAACCTTCAACCCTAAAGTATGATCAATCAGCGTTTGAATCAGAAAGGGTAAAAATTGCAGACAATGTAATTCAAAGCTGGGTTGACAAAGGATGGATGAATGGTGGGGTTGCATTGGTGCTGAGAGATGGTAAAATTGCCTATTACAAAGCTTTTGGAAATGACAATATAGAAAAGAAAAACCCCATGCAGGTTGACCATATATTCAGAATCGCCTCTCAAACCAAAGCCATCACCAGCACAGCAGTCATGATGCTTTTTGAAGAAGGTAAATTCCTCTTAGACGAACCCGTTTCAAAATTCATCCCCGAATTTAAAAACAACAAAATCCTCGATAAATTCAACCCAACAGATTCAAGCTTTACCACCATTGCTGCTAAAAGAGACATCACGATTCGTGATTTACTCACCCATACATCGGGTATTGGATATGCACAAATTGGATCCGGACCGGCAAACGCTATCTATGCAAAAAATGGGATTACCAGTGGAATAGGTGTAGAAAAACAAACCTTGGAAGACAACATGAAACGCTTGGCAAAAATACCGCTGTTTCATCAACCGGGAGAAAAATTTACCTATGGCTTAAATACAGACTTGCTTGGATACCTCGTTGAAGTTGTTTCAGGAATGAAATTAGATGTTTTCATGCGCACAAAAATATTTGAACCTTTGGGGATGAAAGACACCTACTTCAACATCCCAAAAGAAAAACAAAACCGCTTGGTATCACTCTATTCCCAAATCAATGGAAAATTACTTTATCCACCTGAAAGCACCCTAATGCAAGGTTCTAAAGTTTACCGTGATTATCCAAACCTAGGTTTCCCTATGCTCAGCGGTGGTGGTGGATTGTCGTCAACCATCATGGATTATGCTATCTTTTTACAAATGATGCTAAACGAAGGCACTTACAACGGCGTAAGAATTTTAAGCAGAAATTCTGTTCGGATGATGACCATGAATCAGATTGGTAATATAGACAATGGTATTAATAAATTTGGATTGGGATTTGGCATCACTACTGAAAAAGGAAGTGCTAAATTGCCAACACAGGAAGGAACTTATGAATGGGGTGGGATGTTTGCAACAAGCTATTGGGTTGACCCTAAAGAAAAAATTGTGGGCCTGTTTTTTAGAAATATTTATCCCACTCAAAACGGCGATATTAGCGATCGATTTCGCGTAATGGTTTATCAAGCAATAAAAGATTAATTCAATGAATAAAATTCTCTCAGTTGTTATTTCTGCATCTCTTTTCGTTACTCAATCTGCTGAAGCGCAGTCATATAAATCGCTTCATAAAAAAGCCATTGTTATCGACACACATAACGACTTCATCAGCACAGGAATCGAAAAAAACAAAAGCTTCGACCAAGACCTAAAAGGCATCACACATTCTGATTTAAACAGAATGAAAAAAGGTGGAGTAGATGTACAGGTTTTCTCCATTTTTTGTGATGAAAATTACGGCATGGGTACCGCCTTTGCGTATGCAAACAGAGAGATTGATTCTCTATATGCAGTGGTTGAACGCAACCCAAAAAAAATGATGATTGTAAAAAATCCTGCCGATCTTGATCTTGCGGTAAAATCAAAAAAGCTAGGATCTATGATGGGAATTGAAGGTGGTCACATGATTGAAGACAGGATTGATTACTTAGACAGCTTATACAAAAGGGGTGGACGCTACATGACACTTACCTGGAACAACAGCACTTCGTGGGCAAGCTCTGCTGCAGATGAAAGAGCGGGTAAGGACCTCGGTCACCCTTACGGTCTCAATGAATTGGGAGAAAAAATTGTGAGACACATGAATGAATTGGGGATGATTGTTGACATATCACATGTGGGAGAAAAAACTTTCTATGATGCTTTGCGCATCACAACAAAACCAGTGATTGCATCACATAGTTGCACTTATGCGCTTTGCCCAGTTCCAAGAAACATGACAGACGATCAAATCAGGATGATCAAAAAAAACAACGGAACCATTCAACTGAATTTTTACTCAGGATTTGTTGACAGCACGTTCCGTTTAAAGAACAACAACTTCATTGCAAAACATCAACAAGAAAAAGATTCAATCCTAAAAACAAATCCAAGTGATTTTTACGCGAATCTTTTCCTCCATGAAAAATACAAAGATGAAATGGATAATGTGAGACCATCATTAACATTACTCATCGATCACCTCGATCATATCGTAAAATTAATCGGGGTTGACCATGTTGGCATCGGTTCTGATTTTGATGGCATCAATTCATCACCAAGAGAATTAAATGATGTAACAAATATGCCACTCCTTACAAAGGAATTGTTGAAGCGAGGATATAGCAAAGAAGATATTTATAAAATACTCGGAGGCAATTTCATCCGTGTTTTCAAAGCAAATCAAAACAATTAAATATGTTACTGAGAAAATTATTTTTACTGTTGTTGATATTACCATCTATCATTTCAGCACAATCAAAATCTGATATTTTACGTTGGCAAGAAACTGCAAAAAGAGCTAATATTATTCGCGATAAATGGGGGATCCCACACATTTATGGAAAGTCTGATGCAGACTGTGTTTTTGGGTTGATGTATGCACAATGTGAGGATGATTTTCAACGCGTGGAAATGAACTACATCACCATGCTTGGAAGAACTAGTGAAATTAGTGGAGAACAAAATATTTATGAGGATTTGTTGGTGCGAATGGTGATAGATTCAGCAGAGTCAGTAAAAGATTATGAGGCCAGTCCAGATTGGATGAAAAAACTGCTCAACGCTTTTGCAGATGGCATCAATTACTATCTCTATAAGAATCCACAAGTAAAACCCGCGCTGCTAAAGACATTCAAGCCATGGTATCCATTAACCTATACCGATGGAAGCATCTCAGCGATTCAGACGAGCGACCTCACTGCAAATGATATTAAGAAGTTTTATGCAGGACTATCAAGCGATCTTGCATCATTGAAAAAGAAAGATCCTGAACAACTCATTGGATCAAACGGATTTGCCATTGCACCATCAAAAAGTGCAACAGGAAATGCAAT
>CANLED010000230.1 GCA_947489175.1 Chitinophagaceae bacterium
TCCTCTTCGAGAGAAGGTGAGGGGAAAATTTCGTAAAACTTTAAACTAAAAACTTTAAACTGAAATCTATCTGCTCGTCATCTTCGCCCACGCATCCTTCAAAGTAACCGTTCTATTAAAAACCAACTTATCCTCAGTCGTGAACTTTGAATCCAACGTAAAGTATCCTTTTCTAATAAATTGAAATTGATCGCCTGGTTTTGCATCTTTTAGCGATGGCTCTATTTTAGCAGTTGGAATGATTTCCAAACTATTCGGATTCATGTTTAATTTGAAGTCACCTTCCTCATCTGATGGGTCTTCTGCCTGAAATAGCCTGTCATACAACCTCACTTCTGCATCAAGTGCATGTTCTGCTGAAATCCAGTGTATCGTGCCCTTTACGTTGATGCCTGATGTATCTTGTCCACTCTTGCTTTCTGGAATGTATTCACAATGCACTTCTACGACCTTTCCTGTTTCATCTTTTTTAAACCCTGTACAATGCACGATATAGGCACTCTTCAAACGAACTTTCATGTCTGGCGCTAACCTAAACCATTTTTTTTGTGGAACTTCTTGAAAATCTTCAGATTCAATCCACAATTCTTTGGTAAATGGCATGTCGCGGTAACCTCCATTGTCTTCCAACTCCGGATTGTTTTCTCCTTTCAGGATATCAGTACTTCCATCAGGATAATTGGTGATGATGAGTTTGATTGGGTCTAATACCACCATTCTTCTCAACGCAACTTTGTTTAAATCCTCCCTGATGCAGAACTCTAGCAAGCCGACATCGATGATGTTTTCTCTTCTTTGAACACCAATGCGTTCACAAAAATTTCTGATTGACAAAGGCGTAAAACCCCTTCTTCTTAATCCTGAAATCGTTGGCATCCTTGGGTCGTCCCATCCATCAACTAGTTTCTCTTGTACCAATTGAAGCAATTTTCTTTTGCTCATCACAGTATACGTCAAGTTCAACCTAGCGAATTCATATTGTGTTGAAGGGAAGGTTCCCAACTGTTCTACATACCAATTGTAAAGTGGCCTGTGTACCTCAAATTCAAGGGTGCATATAGAATGGGTGATGTGCTCGATTGAATCTGACTGTCCATGTGCAAAATCATACATCGGATAGATGCACCAAGTATCTCCCGTTCTGTGGTGAGATGTTTTTTTGATTCGATACATGATGGGATCACGCATGTGCATGTTAGGTGATGACATGTCAATTTTTGCACGCAAAACCTTCTCACCATCATTGTATTTGCCTTCTTTCATGGCTGTAAACAATGAAAGGTTTTCCTCAACAGTTCTGCTGCGGGCTTGACTTTCCCTACCGGGTTCAGTGGGAGTACCTTTTGATGCTGCAATTTCTTCAGCTGTCATGTCTTCTACATAAGCCAATCCTTTTTTTATAAGGCTGATAGCCAATACATAAATTTGATCGAAATAATCTGATGCATAATGTTCCTCTTCCCAATCAAACCCAAGCCATCTTACGTCAGCCTTGATTGATTCTACATATTCTGTGTCTTCTGTAACAGGGTTTGTATCATCAAAACGAAGGTTTGTTTTTCCACCATATTTATCAGCCAATCCGAAATTTAAACAAATGCTTTTGGCATGTCCAATATGCAAATATCCATTTGGTTCTGGTGGAAAACGGGTATGTATTGATGTATGTTTACCGGTAGAAAGGTCTTTTTCAACGATTTCTTCCAAAAAATGCAACGACTTTTCTTCACTCATTCTTTATAAATTGAATGCAAAATTACGATAAAATGTTTAGTTGTTTAGGAGTTGAGTTGTTTAGGTGTTTTGCTATTTGCCATTTTCAACTTTAAACCTTAAACTCTAAACTATTCAGCGATTTCCCAATAATCCCAACCGCCTCATGTACTTGCGCTTCATTGATTATCAACGGTGGTGCAAGCCTGATTTTATCACCATGTGTTGGCTTTGTTATCAACCCATTGTCCCTAAATATTTCACACAACTGCCAAGCTGCTTCCGGGTCTTTGTGGTCAATTACAATGGCATTCAGCAAACCTTTGCCCCTAACAAGTTTTATGAAAGGAGAGTTGAGTTCCCTGAGTTTTTCTCTGAAAAGTTCACCCATCTTGGCAGCATTTTCTGCCATATTTTCATCAACCAATACTTCCAAGGCTTTTTTGGCTACTACGCTAGCGAGTGGACTCCCTCCAAATGTGGAGCCGTGTTCACCTGGTTTGATGGTGAGCATGATATCGTCATTTGCCAATACCGCACTGATTGGAAATACACCTCCACTAAGGGCTTTGCCTAGTAATAGTATGTCTGCTTTTACATTTTCATGATCAATGCACAACATTTTTCCTGTTCTGCACAATCCCGTTTGAACCTCATCGGCTATCAACAGTACATTTGCATTTTTACACAGCTCTTTCGCTTTGCTGATATATCCTTCATCCGGCACAAGAATTCCAGCTTCACCTTGTATGGGCTCCACAAGAAATGCAGCTACGTTTTTATCCTCTAATGCCTTGCTAAGTGCTTCTAAATCATTGTATGGAATAATGTCGAACCCTGGCATAAATGGACCGAAATTTGTATAAGCAGAGGGGTCTGTACTGAATGAAATCACCGAGCTGGTTCTACCATGAAAATTACCTGCGCATACTATTATGCGGGCCTTGTTTTCTTCTACTCCCTTTACCGCATAAGCCCATCGTCTGGCCAGCTTGATGCCCGTTTCCACAGCTTCAGCACCTGTATTCATGGGGAGAATTTTATCGAAGCCCAACAAGTCTGTGATGTATTTTTCATATTCCCCCAATTGATCGTTGTAAAAAGCCCTTGAGGTGAGGGTGAGCTTCTGCGCTTGTTCTACCAATGCATTGATGATTTTTGGGTGACAATGTCCTTGATTCACTGCTGAGTATCCGCTCAGAAAATCAAAATACTTTTTTCCCTCTACATCCCAAACTTCACAGCCCGATGCTTTCGAAATTATAACAGGCAAGGGGTGATAATTGTGTGCACCATGTTTTTCTTCAAGGTCCATGAAATAAGTTGATGTACTCATGTGATGATTTTTTATTACAATGAACCTCTTGAAATTCATTGAAGAGATTCAATAAAAAAGAAAATATTATTTTGGAAAATATTCGATTACTAAAAATTCGGTGTGGATGGCTTACTTTATAAATTTCTTGTGCGCAACAAAGTTGCTGACCTCTCTACCCGAATTAAGAATAGCTAGTGATTAAGCAAATCAAGGTTGAGGGAAAGGAAATAATTTGATATCTGAACTTGCTGAAGCATGACCAAATGTACAAAATAATTTTAGTTAATCATTTTTGGAATGATTTTCCATCTTTGATTTCTATTATTTCGTAATTGTTTGATGGGAATATTTTCTCCTCATCCGCATGGTCAAAAATACCATACACCGTAGACCCAGACCCTGTCATAGAGGAATAGACAGCACCCATTTCATAGAGTTTGTCTTTTATATTTTTTATTTCTGGGTGGTGATTAAATACAGTTTTTTCAAAATCATTTTCAAGCAATCCTTTCCAGGTCTCAATGGGTTGTTTCACGATTTCTGCAGTGGAAATTGAATTTTCTGAAATGGTGATTTTCCCGAATGCTTCGGCCGTACTTACATGTATGCCTGGGTTTACAATCAACAATGTTTTGTTTGAAAGGTCACATTTGATTTCTGTCAATATTTCTCCTCTGCCCGTTGCATGCGATGGTTTGTTGGAAATGAAAAATGGACAATCACTGCCTAGTTGAAGTGCATAAGATTTCATTTTCTCTTCATCAAGTTCAAGCAAAAATTTTTCATTCATCATTTTTATCATGAATGCACCATCTGCTGAACCTCCCCCCATGCCTGCTCCCATGGGGATGTTCTTGTGCAAATGCATCGAAATTTGTTTGAGCCTTGGAAAATCTTGTTTGATCAAGTTGTATGCCTTGACGCATAGGTTCGATGATGCTTCTCCATTGATTTTTTTTCCTGATGCTGTAAATGTTACATCGGTACTTGATAACTCAGCGTTTGGTATAATCTCCAATATGTCATAAAATGGAATAGGATAAAAAACAGTATCAAGGTTGTGGTATCCGTCTGGTCTTTTGGAAACAACTTTTAATCCTAAGTTAATTTTAGCATTGGGAAAAGAAATCATGTTTGGACAATTATTTCCGTGAATTGATTTCATCACGTACGGGGATGGCCCTGATATAATCTTCTTGTTCTAGCAAATCAGTTAGCATAGTTTGCAGCTCTTCCAATCCAAGTTTTTTTAAATCTCCATTGGCATGAACTTCCTTTTGTGGTGCTGATTTGTCTGTAATTTCTGCAGTGTCTATGTTTTCTGTTTTGTTCAC
>CANLED010000231.1 GCA_947489175.1 Chitinophagaceae bacterium
CTGGATATTTGATTTTCATGCAAAATTTCCGTAGAGACGCGATGCTTCGCGTCTTCTCCACGATAGGTTTTGATTTAATATTTACCCTTAACACCCCGGTTCTGAATCACGGATTTTAAGGATTATAGGATTTCACGGATTCGTAGAGACGCGATGCTTCGCGTCTTCTCCGCGATAGGCTTTGATTTAATTTTCACCCCTAACACCCGGTCTTGAATCAGGATTTACTGGATTTTGAGGATTTCAGAGATCGTCTTCGGTTTAAACATAATGTTTATTCGCAGATACGTTACAGGGCACCCCAACTTCCAAACCAACGCCCGCTACATCAAACAGGGGCATAGTCTTTTATATGTTTTTACATATAATTATTTATTATACCTATTTTTATATGTTTTTACATACAATTTACTATTTTTGCATATAATAACTTCAAAAGCATATAATGAAATCACTAGGGAACTTTCTCAAAGAAAAACGAAAACAAGCCGGACTAACGCAATTAGCGTTTGCAGAAAGAGCCGGGGTTGCACTTACTGTGATTAGAAAGATTGAACAGGGTAAAGGAAATTTACAATTAGAAAAAGTAAACCACGTGCTTTCCATGTTTGGTCATACCCTTGCTCCCATAGCCAACAAAGACATTGAAAAAAATCAAATCAATGACGATGAGAACAGCTGAAATATTTTACAAGGACGTCAGAGCAGGTGTTTTGACTGAAACCAATGAAGGCCATTTTACTTTTCAATATGACGAACAATACATTATTGATCATCCCAATCAGTTTTTAACCTTCACCATGCCGGTTGTTAAATATCCCTATCACGACAAGCATTTGTTTTCATTTTTTGAAGGACTCATTCCAGAGGGCTGGCTTTTAGACGTTGCTAAAAATCATTATAAAATCAACTCAAATGATAGAATGGGTTTATTACTGGCTTGTTGCCAAAACTGTATCGGAGCAGTTAGCGTAAAACCTTTAAACCAAGCCAATGAATAAGAGATGTTTATACTGCTATGGCGAAATGGTAGATTTAGAGCAACCAGACTACCATGCTAAATGTAGTCTGGCTTTTTTTGGAAGTAATACACCTCCATTTTTAAAATACTCTTTGAGCGAAATGAATGAGTTGGCTAAAGAAGTGGTCGCTTATCGTATTGCTATGCCGGGAGTACAACCCAAGCTTTCCTTTTCGATGGGTGGAAATTATATTTTCAAACCACCTGCAGTTACTTATCCTGAGATGCCAGAAAACGAACATTTAACGATGAAGATTGCGGAAATATTCGGTATTCAAACGGTTCCTTCAAGTTTGATTAGGCTTCATTCAGGTGAATTGGCATATATCACCAAAAGGATTGACAGAACTTTAGATGGTCAGAAAATTCACATGCTCGATATGTTTCAAATTACAGAGGCAGTAGATAAATACAAAAGCACTATGGAGCGTGTAGGTAAGGCTTTGCGGCAATACTCCACGGACACCCTCATGGACCAGTTAAAATATTTCGAATTGACTATTTTTTGCTTTTTGACGGGAAATAACGATATGCACTTGAAAAACTTTTCAATGATTGAAAATGATGGCAAATGGTCACTGTCTCCTGCATACGACTTACTTAATGTGAATTTGGCGAATCCAAAAGACAAAGAAGAATTAGCACTAAGTATGGAGGGAGAGAAAACAAAATTTACCCGCCATCATTTTGAACGATTTGGAACCTATCTGGGGTTGAATAATAAACAAATTCAGGGTGTTTTTAATCGATTTATGAAAAAACAATCTAAGGCAAAAAGCTTGATTGAGGTATCATTTTTAAGCGAAGAAATGCAAGATGCTTATTGGAAAATAATGCTAAGTAAATATAAAGTACTCCAACCAGAATAATTGATGCGCCTTGTTGATACAAACTTTACGAAGGTGATCAAAATAATAAGCTACGGTCATTTTGCCCCGTCATAAAAAAGGGCAAATGCCATTGGCCCCAGAAGTATATAAATCGACAGGTAATTCGCCAGTTCATGTATGTGGCAATTAACTTTTGTTAGTTTTGGCAAAATATAGTATTCTATAATTTGCCAAATATGATATTTTTTATTACATTTGGCAAATTATATGACTAGCATACAACAAATAATTCAAACAGATGGAACAGATTATAGGCAGAATTTCCGAGCAGAAACAACTTGCGCTTCTGCTTGAATCCCCAGATGCAGAACTATTGTCGATATATGGACGCCGCCGCATTGGTAAGACCTTTTTGATTCGAAATGCATATGAAAAGCAGCTGATTTTTGAGTTTTCTGGCTTACACAATGCTTCCTTAAGTAAACAACTAAATCTTTTTGGTCAAGCTATGACTATAGCCACTGGGATTCCTTTTGCTTCACCCACGAGTTGGATGCACGCATTTGAACAACTCATAGCACTGATTGAACCAAAAATCAAAAAACAAAAAAAGGTAGTGTTCATTGACGAGTTCCCATGGTTACATACACCCAGATCCGGATTTCGGGAAGCGTTTGAGTATTTCTGGAATATGTGGGCATCCAGGCAAAAAAATCTGGTGGTAGTAATTTGTGGGTCAGCCGCAGCCTGGATGATTAAAAACATCATTAACCATAGGGGTGGTCTGCACAATAGGGTGACAAGAAAAATGCGCTTACTCCCCTTTTCATTAGGTGAAACGGAACAATTCCTGCGAAGCCGGAACATTAGGTTGGATCGTTATCAACTCATTCAACTTTATATGGTTATGGGAGGTGTGCCACAATATCTAAAGATGATTGACCGTGGTGAAAGTGTAACCATTGCCATTGACCGAATATGTTTCTCTAAGGACGGTTTCCTGAACGATGAATTCAAAAACCTATTCCATTCCTTATTCAATAATGCCTCCAGCCATATTGCCATCATAAAAGCATTGGCCCAGAAGGGAAAAGGACTAACCCGAAACGAAGTAATAACTACCTGTAAGCTCCAAACAGGAGGGGGAACAACTCAGGTGCTTGAGGAACTACGGGAGTCTGGATTTATTGAAGCTTACATCCCTTTTGGCAAGCATTCAAAGGACTCAGTGTACAAACTCATTGACGAGTATTCCTTGTTTTATGCCAAATTCATAGCAAATGGCAAGATAAACGGGCGTGGAAGTTGGACTACCTTTGCCTCAAGTCAAGCCTGGATTAGTTGGTGCGGTATTGCCTTTGAAAGTATTTGTCTAAAGCACATTCTACAACTAAAGCAGGCTTTGGGTATTGCCAGCGTGCATACAGAACAATATGTTTGGCGACATTCATCACAAGGTCATGACGCTGGCGCACAAATAGATTTATTGATTGATCGACAAGATCAGTGCATCAATGTATGTGAGATGAAATTCTCCAGAACGGAATTTGAGTTATCAAAGAAATATGCTATTGAACTTCAAAATAAACTCGATGTTTTCCTGGCAAAGACCAAAACCCGAAAATCATTATTTTTGACTATGGTGAGTACTCATGGCATTAAAAACGTACAAAGCTACCCTGGGCTTGTACAAAGTGAAATCAACATGAATGATTTGTTTAAAATCATCGATTAAGTATGTCCGGTTGTCAGTTTTATAAAATAGGGATGTCTAAAAAGCCTGGATTCATTAAAAATAATAGTGCTAAGATGGCTAGGTTATGCCCCAACCAAATACAACGATTTATCCACGTTATGGTAGGGGCGAATTGAATTCGCCCTCTCATGATACAGGTAGCTTTCCCTATTTACGGAGCAGATTAATTCCCCCATTTAAAATACAGGCGCATACTCATGTAAATTCAATGAATAGATATTTGTTGAAAATGGGTGAATGAAATAAGAAAATTGGTAAAGGTTAAAATAATATTGGTGGCATCATACGGGAATATCATTAAATAGTTTCTCCTCTTTAAGATGCTTTTTCGTAATCATAAATGCCGCTTTTTCCAAAAGTAATATAAATCTGAGGAAATTCATAGCATGCCGGATCCCAAAAAAGGATAAATGATTTGTTAAGATAAATGTCCTATATTTACAGACAAATTTCTTAATTAGATTTTATGAATTCAACTATAGAAACCATTGAAGGGAAACTCAACATGGAAATTGATTCCTTCTTTAGAACCAGTAAAATTAACGTGAGTAGCAAACAGGTTACGTATGAAAAATTCCTGGAAGACAAAATGCTTATTGTAGTTGCTATCAGAAAAGGTATTCCTTATTCTCTATTTGACTTAATTCAAAAATACACCCCATTTTCAGAAAACGATTGGGCGAATTTCCTCGACCTATCCACAAAATCACTACAGAGATATAGAGCTTCTCCCGAACACCACTTTAAACCCATTCAT
>CANLED010000232.1 GCA_947489175.1 Chitinophagaceae bacterium
TCTTGTAAATAGTAATCAGACAAACGAGTGCTGTTGCTTTGAGATCCACCACGTGAAGCACGGTATTCTATTCCATTTCCTGGATTGGCTTCATTGCGGTAACGTTGTTTTACAATAGTATAAAGGTTACCAGAACCTTCCATGTTACGGATGTAGTAATCTTGTCCATCGATGACAGTATTTCCTTCAGTACCATTAAAAGAGGCACTTAGGTCAACTATTTTGTAGTTCAAATTCAATGCAAAACCATAACTGAATTTTGGATAAGCGTTTCCTATGATGGATTTATCAGCATCGGTGATGATATTATCTCCATTAAGGTCTTTAAAATACAAGTCACCTGCACGCAATGGGGTGCTAGAGAATGTAGAAATTGGGAAACCAAGCAATTTGTAATTGGCTGGGAATTTATTTCCATTTGCTTTGTAAGCTGCAAGATCTGAATTTACATTAACAATATCTTTTGCTCTCACCATGCCAGCAACACTGATTCCGTAGAAAGAACCAACAGGGCTTCCTTCTCTTGTTACGTGTGTAACGTATGGACGTTCAGCACCATTTGATTGAATTTCGCTGGCACCACCAAGACTCACAACTTTGTTTTTGTTCACCATGATGTTTCCAGAAATACCAAGGTTAAAATCTTTTGACTGGATCAACTTAGCATCCAATTGAAGATCAAAGCCTTTGTTGCTGATATCAGAGTTTCTCAGGTTGGTAAGGATAGAAGTTGAACCAGCGAGTGCTGAAATACTTTGGTTGTAAAGGAGGTTGAAAGAATTACTGATGTAGTAGTTAAAAATCACCGACAACCTGTTGTTCAAGGTTTGAACATCGGCACCGAAGTTGTAAGATGAAGTAGATTCCCATCCTAGTTTATCATCAGTGATACCACTTGCCCAAGTTGAATTGTAAACCGTGTTGCCAATTACTTGTCCGCCTGCACCAGTTAAGTTTTGCTCATAACGGTAGTTACCGATGTTGTTGTTACCCGTTAAACCCCAGCTTGCGCGAAGTTTCAAGGTTGAGCTCTTTCCCAACCAATCTTTGTAGAAAGATTCGTTAGAAACATTCCAACCGGCAGAAACCGAACCAAAATTACCCCATCTGTTGGCAGGACCAAACCTTGATGAAGCATCAGAACGGAAAGAACCGGTCATAAAATATTTCTTATCAAAGCTATAAACAGCCCTTGAAAGATAAGAAACCAGGGTGGTGGTTGATTTACCAGAACCCAGTCTGTTGAAATCACCAGCTACTGAACCACCTGCTGTAATTTCAGGAACGAGGTCGTTGGTGTAATTCCTAGCAGCAACGGCTAGAATATCTGAATTTGTTTGTTGTGCAGTGTATCCAGCCAACACATCCAATTGATGTTTGTTGATTTTTTTGCCGTAGTTCAACGTGTACTCTCCAAGGATATCTTGGATATTCATGAATTGAGCAGATGAGTTTGCAGCAAGAATAGATTGAGTTGATCCAGGAGGATTGATACCACTGCTTAAATTGGTTGGAAAGTAGTATTCATATTTTTCACCGTAATGTTCCCCACCAACGTTTACCTTGGCAATAAGGTTGTCGATAATTTCATAGCTGGCAGATGCATTGAAAGAAGCACGAAGACCGTTTCTATTGATTTTTACCCTTTGGGCAAGAGCCAATGGGTTTTCAATACCTTGGAAAGCATATCCAAAACCACCGGTTTGAGCTGATGAGTTTGCAAAAGAAAGAGCTAAACTTCCATCTGAGTTGTAGGCAGGGAAGATAGGCATGTAAACCAACGCACCTAAAATTGGACCTTGGTTAAAACGGCCTTCTTGAACTTCTCTGTTTTTTGTATTGGTAACAAAAACAGATGCTGAAGTCTTTAACTTATCTGTTACATCTGCATCAATATTTGTGCGGAAGTTTAAACGCTTTTGGTATGTACTATTCAAGATACCATCTTGATCGAGGTATCCACCACTGATGAGATAACGGGTGTTAGCAGTACCACCTGAGAATGAAATGTTGTGACGTTTAACAGGAACTGTACCGTAAAGAACATCCTGCCAATCAGTATTGTAAACTGGTTTGATCATTTTTTGTGTAGGAAAATCGTATATAGCTTCTAGGATACAAACACCGCAACCAGTAGCTGTTTGACCAGCCTTAACGATACGGGTTGCGTTGTTGTCGGAATAAAAAGCATCGCTCCAAGCAATACCCCTTGCATCGAGGATGTCTTTATAATTTGCATTTCTACCATCAATAAACATTTCTGCAAAATCGCTGCTGTTCAACAAATCAACTTTGTTGGCCAATTGTTGTTGGCTGTATTGGTAGCTGTATTCAAGTTTTCCTTTACCTTGTTTGCCACGCTTGGTGGTGATCAACACAACACCAGCAGAAGCCCTAGAACCATAGATTGCAGCAGAGGCCGCATCTTTCAAAATTTCTATAGATTCGATGTCATCTGGATTGATGAAAATATCATTTCCAGAAGTTGCTGGGTTAAAACCACCTGTACCGTTACCACCGTTACCCTGACCTTGGCTAGAGTTTCCTCCAACTGCGTAACCATCAACCACATAAAGAGGTTCAGAACTTGCATTGATAGAACCGATGCCACGAACACGGATTTTGGTACCAGAATATGGCGCACCACTCACTTGTGATACTTGAACACCAGCAACCTTTCCAACCAAAGCTTGGCTCAAAGTTGGTGAAGAGAGGTTCAATTCTTTGGCCCTAACACTTGATACAGCGCCAGTTACATCGCTTTTACGAAGTTTTTGGTATCCAATTGAAATGATTTCATCCATTGATTTAATAGACTCATTTAAAACAACGTTTACAACTAAACCTGTTGTTTTAACGTCTTTAGATTCAAATCCAACTGCTGAAAAGGATAAAACATCACCTATAGATGCACCTATGGTGAAAGAACCATCAGCTTTGGAAACAGCAGATAACTTCTTTAGTTTAATTGAAATAGTAGCCCCTGAAATTGGTTCATTTGACGCACTCATTACGGAACCTTTAATCCCAGATTGAGCGAATGTGAAAACCGATTGCATGAGCAGACATGCAAATAAAAGCATGCTTACTGAACTTGATTTTTTAATTCTCATATTGATTGTTTGTTTTGTCATTTTTAATTAGTTACCAAGACATTTCCAAGAAGTTCACGTTATCTTTCCTTGAGGAAGAAACAGCGATGGCTTTGTTTTTATTTGTCATCAGTGTAAATCCCTCTAACTCATCGTTCCTGTCAACATCTATTACTTTTAATACCTTTTCTTGACCTGACTTTACTGAAGCCTTAAAGTCTAGAAAAGTAAATCTCCAGCGCCTGCCTTCAACCTGATTTTGGATCAGTACAAGGATATTTTTCTCTTTGATAAAATGGATGTTTTGAACCCAAGGTGAACAAGTGAATTTTGCCACCAACACGCCGGGTTCAGATGTTTTTGTTGCAGTGGCTAGTTTTATCGGATCATACAAACGAACCTCATTCTTTTTATTTCCATAATCTGCAGAAGCCACAAACCATTTTCCATCATACTTTACATATTCAGGTCTTGTTCCTTGAATACAAGCGTCGTCTTCAATGACATTGATTAAATTGTTGTCTAATTTACCTGTCGTCAACAACCCATCCCAATTAACATTGTAAATAACCGCTCTCCACAATGTTCCTTCTTTGTTCAAGCGGATGCTGTTTCCAATAAATGTGGGAAGGCCTTTTTTATGGGCTATTCCTGTAGGATGATTGATTACATCGCTGTCGTGTAAGGTTAGCTTGATCTCTTTGGGAAGATATTCTAATGAATCTTTTGCCATGCGGTACTTTCTGATTACTCCGTATTCTCTATCGCCATAAGCATAGTAAAAACCATTTATCAATGAAATACCCTGACAAGCGCCTAAAGAGTCAAACGACATCGCACGGGTTATCTGGATAGAAGGCTGAATTTGAGAGAAAACAGAGATGCTAAAAAACAACGTAAAAATGATGACTGTAGAAATTTTTTTCATAAAACTGATAATAATCATAAGTGGATTTAAAATCATTTATGGGTCAATAGGTTCATCCGCATCGATTTGCAAACTGGATGAAAGTGCATAAAACTCAGTCAATGTACTCGACAACCGCTTCCCATTTTTATAAGGCACATAACCCAATTCAATCATACACCTAGCAGGCAAGGTATTCGCAATCATCATACTTTGTCCTTGTGTCGTGCAAACCAACCCTGGCTTTTCTATGGGCATGCCGTATCTGATCATAAGCCTTGAGGCGTTTCTCATATTTGTTGTGGTGTGACGGGCATGGGGATCAACGATGACAGCAGA
>CANLED010000233.1 GCA_947489175.1 Chitinophagaceae bacterium
TTACAGGGCAGAAATGAATATTGACGAAGGATTGAAAATGACCTACGAATATTATAAGAATCTTTACAATTCATAAACAAACGTACATAAAGTTAAGATGGACATAGCCATAACTCTTTTTGTAATAATTGGTATTTATATTCTACAAAGAAATGCGTGGCTAAAAAAAATTGAGGCACCTAAGAAATTCTACATTGATGTATTGTTTATAATGCATCTAATTTTGTTCATGGTGTATATTATATATGCATTCAATAACAGATCTGATTCTGGTGAATATTACAGAAAAGCTGCTGATGCAGAATCTTGGTACAGTGCATGGGGAACACAAACCCAATTTATTGTTTTTGTTACATGGCCTTTTGCAAATTTTTTTGGTTTATCGTATAGTGCGGTTATGTTGCTGTTTGCATTTTTTGGTTTTCAAGGAATTGTTTTTCTTTACCTTACTGCAAAAGAAAATATACCAACACTAAAAAATGTTACAGCTGGTTTAAGTATTCTGGAAATTATTTTTCTATTACCAAACCTGCATTTTTGGTCTAGCTCAATAGGCAAAGGCAGTGCAATGATTTTTGCAGTAGGGTTGTTTACTTACGGAGTAAGCAGGTTCAACCAACGAAAAATAATAATTGGAGTGGGCGGTTTTTTAATGTACATGGTCAGGCCGCACGTTTTATATGGGTTTATTCTAGGCATTGTTATGGCTATTTTATTTTCAAAAAAAGGCATGAAGATTACATCTAAAATAATAATTGTGATTATTGCAGGTGTAGCATTGTATTTTATTTCTGGTGATGTTACTAAATTAACTGGAGGAAGTGGATTCGATATTTTTAATTCGAATTTCTTAGATCATAGAAATACTGAATTTGGTAAAGGTGGTTCTGGTGTTGAAGTAAGCAACAATGAATTTATAAAATTATTTACATTTTGGTTTCGCCCTTTGTTCATAGATTCTCCAGGGGTACTTGGCATCATAGTTTCTTTTGAAAATTTGGTGATGTTGATTTTTTTTATTCAATTTTTAAAAAACTTTTTTAAGAAATGGAAAATGATCAATACGTTTTTTAGGATTCTGCTTTTTTCATTCATTTTTGGTAGCATTACACTCGCACAATTGGGTGGTAATCTAGGAATTATCATGCGTCAAAAATCACAAATTATGCCTCTTTTTTTTGTTGTATTTTGTTATACTGAAGCGTTGAGGCAAAGAAAGTTGGTTTGAATTATCTTAAGTAAAAAAAATTAAATATTTTATATAAAATAGCATAATGCAGTGTATTTATTTTAAATTTACAATTATGAAAAAAATTCTTTTTCAACTTATATTTTTAATTTTTGCAATTGGAGGATTTTCTCAAGATGCAAGACTGTCTCAAATTTGGTCTTTGCCTACAATGATGAATCCTGCATTTAGCGGAAAGTTTGATGGTTCATACCGTTTGGGTGTTGGTAACAGTTCTCAAAAATCAAAACTTGGCGCAGTAAATCATCAATATGGTTTTGTTGATTCTAGATTTGAAGGTAAAGCCACTGGACTTGATCGTTATTTTGGATTAGGTGTTTCATATTATCAATACGGAAATGGTGCTACAAATCCTATCAATGCTAAGTTTGTTGCCATAACCGGAGCTCACCATTTTAACCTTAGTAAAGATGGAGTACATTCAATGGGTGTGGGAACACAACTTGCTTTTGCTTCAGCATCTGCTTCAGAAAAAAATGGTATTTACGACAAAGAAATTAACGGAGGTGGTTTTAGGTGGAACGACTTCAACCCAAATGGAACCAGGAATAATGTTTCTAATTATATTGATTGGAATACAGGAGTTTACTACAAATACAAGGGCACAGATTTGAACATAGAACTCGGTGCTGCCGGATATCATTATCTACATCCTAAAAATTCTTTAATTACCTACGATGCTGAGCATAGGTTGAGGGGAAGGATTGTATTTCATTCTAAAGTTGACATAACCGTCAATCCAAAGAAAATATTGACTTTTCAAAACATCTTCTGGACAGAAGGTTTGTATTGGGTTAGTAGAAGTTTAGATAAATATAATTTGGTTTCAAATTGGGGTGGATTAGAGCTTTCAAAAGCAGTACCATCCGACAAGCCTTATATTAACTATGGGATGTATACAAGGTCATTCAAAACTATCATGCCTTACGCATCTTTAATTTCTAGGAATGGTTTTAATCTAAGGGCTAGTTATGAATTGCCCTTTAATACAACTAGATACGATGCATATACTGCTAAGAGATTTGAAATATCATTTCATTATACAGTAGGTGGTAACAATGTTGCAAAAGCTGACAAAGCAAAATCCTCAGTTCCATCACGAAACAAGGTTATACCTGGTAACACGTTTCCTAACAATCCTCCTCTTAACATAGGAAATCAAACTAATACCAATCCTAATTTAAATCCTCCAAATTCAGTAGGTATTCAGAAAATGAATAGCAATATTATAAGGAGCCCAGGTGTTGTAGGTGCAAGCGGTATGCCTTCAATTGATAGAGATGGTGATGGTCTAGCTGACAATGTAGATCGTTGTCCTGATCAGCCTGGACCACTAAGCAACCAAGGTTGTCCTCTTAATGATCGTGACGGTGATGGTGTTCCAGACGTAGCTGATAATTGTCCAGATAAACCAGGTGCTCCAACCAACGGTGGCTGTCCTGATTACAATAAAATGAATCTTGGAGTGAATGATTTTGGTGCCAATGGAGCCAACATCGATACATTGAAATTCAATATTTATTTTGATTTAGATAAATACAGTTTAACACAGAATAGTTTTGAAGTATTAACTTCTATCATCGATTTGTTAAAGCAAAATCCTGATTACAAATGTTACATGATTGGTCATTCTGATCAAGAAGGAACTGTTGAATACAACATGAATATTTCAAAAAACAGGGCCGCAGTTTCAAAAAGTTATTTGATGAGTTATGGTGTACTTGATCGCCGAATCACCACAAAGTATGTTGGAGAAACACAGCCACTGCCATTGTTAAATAGAGAGTTGGGTTGGATGAACAGAAGAGTAGCTATCTACTTATACAAATCAAAATAATAAATTAGGCATCTCTAGAAACGACAATGAATCATGTTTCTAGAGATGCCTTTTCTTAAATAGTTGTTTGGGTTTCGTACTTAATCCAACAATTACTTAGCACAAATCAACACCAAACTGCTAAGCGTTAAACCTTAAACTCAAAACTTTAAACTAATTGGGTTTTATAAAGTACTACATCCAAGAAAAAAATTGCCCCCCAACTTAGATTTAAACCTTAAACTCAAAACCTTAAACTAATTGTCTTCTCACGGCATTTTTTCTATTTCTCTTGATTTTGAATTAAACTGGGGATGCTTTGAAAGCAAGGTATTAGATGATTCAGGAAAATTGTATTTCAACAATACACGAGATTCAATTCCGAAGGTATTGTCATTATTTTCTGATCATAAAATTGAAGCTACTTGGGCACCCGTCGGGATGCTTTACAACAACAGTATCGCTGAATGGCATTCGAACATTCCTTCCCAAATTCCTACTTACCAGCACTCAGCAAGGTCTTCGTATGAATGGTTCAACAAACAGAAAATAGATGCTGAAATTGAAAAATGTTTATTTGCACCATCTTTAATAAAGTTGATACAATCAACGCCGGGTATGGAAATTGGAACACATACTTACAGTCATTTCTATTGCAAAGAAAATGGACAAACAATGGAACAATTTAAGGCCGATTTACAAAAAGCCATTGAAATTGCAAACGCCCAAAATATAGAAATCAGTTCTTTGGTTTTTCCTAGAAATCAGTTCAATGCAGATTGCCTTACTGTATGTGCTGAATTAGGAATCAACGCTGTAAGATCAAACCCTAGCCCTTGGTTCTGGGATGCAAATAGACCTGAATCACTTTTAAAAAAAATTTTCCGAACTGGAGATTCTTGGTTGCCTTTGAATACAAAAACTGTGGTTGATATAAAAAGCATTGATGCAAATTCAACGGTTATGATGTTACCAGCCAGTAGGTTGTATAGACCTTGGACTAAATATGAATGGTTGAATAAATTAAAAATGAAGCGAATCATCAACGAGATGAATTCTGCTGCAAAAAAGAATGCTTACTATCATTTGTGGTGGCATCCACATAATTTCGGTTATCATCCTAACGAATGTTTACAAGAACTTTCACTCATTCTAAAACATTATCAGTATCTCAATAAAAAATTTGGATTTACAAGTTTAAACATGAGCAACACTCAACAATATTTGAAAACACGTTGATGAGTTATTCTCCAA
>CANLED010000234.1 GCA_947489175.1 Chitinophagaceae bacterium
GATTATTATTTGAAATTGCTATCAAATGATACAAAATGAATTTTAAAGAAAAGGTAAATTCTATTGTTACAACCATAAAACATTCCATATTAGGGATGCCCAATTATGCTGTTAGCATAGATATAAAATTTGAAAAGCTATTTTTTGAGGATCATTATTATCTATATCCCAATGTAACATCCTCAGATTTTTCAACAATTTCAAACTTGACCGAAGATCAAATAAATGAATATACACATTTAAAGTATGGACTTGATTTCAACCAATTGTGCGATCAATATAGGGTAAAACGGTTTATGGAAAAAGTCAACAGTTCTGTATCCGATAACCTTACTATAGGCACATTGGTGAAAGGAAGTGGCTTTAGCTCAGCACAAGATTTACAGACAGCCCTCAAAACCTATGGTATTTAGTTTTTTATTGATTTAACAATTCAAAACAGTGATTATGATCAAAGAGAAAAAGAGTTATTGGTATGCTGTTTACACTATGCCAAATTTTGAGAAGAAGGTTAATGACGCATTGCAGCAAAAAGGAATTGTTTCTTATTGTCCACTCCAGAAAGTTCAGCGACAGTGGGCTGACAGGAAAAAAATACTAGAAATGCCCGCATTTCGTGGCTATGTTTTTGTAAACATCCACGATGAAATCAGGTGGCAAATTTTATCTACCAATGGGGTATTGAATTTCGTTAGGCTTGATGGTAAACCGGCAAGAATACCTGATAATGAAATTGAGACAGTCAAGCTATTTTTCCATGATATGGAGCCTGTGATGTTGCCCAAGCAGGAGATAGAAACAGGTGACATAGCATCTGTTTACAGTGGCCCGATGATGGGAATGCAAGGTAAAGTAGTTGAGGTTCAGCACAATATGGTACTGCTTCAAATTCCTTCACTTGGATTAAACTTACAAGTTAAGGTGCAGGCAAACAATATTAAAATAGCTTCAAAAATGCACGCATGATCACACAAAAAAGAATTTGGCTTTCTCCACCACACATGAGTGAAAATGAGCAGCATTATATTCAGGA
Organism: Chitinophagaceae bacterium; assembly: GCA_947489175.1. GTDB lineage: Bacteria > Bacteroidota > Bacteroidia > Chitinophagales > Chitinophagaceae > Pollutibacter. Next base: position 1,034 of record CANLED010000234.1, read on the forward strand.
TGCTTTTAAATCAAATTGGATAGCCCCTACTGGTCCAAATATAGATGCATTTGAATCTCAGATTGCAAGTTTCATAGGTGTTCAGCATGTAACGGCCTTAACGAGTGGCACTTCTGCATTGCATTTGGCATTGGTTACATTGGGTGTAACTCAAGGTGATGTTGTTTTATGTCAAGATCTAACATTTGCTGCTTCTGCCTTTCCCATAGTTTATCAAGGTGCGGAACCCATTTTTATTGATAGCGAGCTAGATACTTGGAACATGGATCCAGTATTATTGCGAAAAGCATTAGAAGACCTTCAAGATAGTGGCAAAAAAGCTGCAGCCATAGTCGTAGTTCATCTTTATGGGATGCCTGCAAAAATGGATGAAATTATGGATATCGCAGCTGAATTTCATGTTCCTGTAATTGAAGATGCTGCAGAAGCGATTGGAAGCATGCACCATGGCGCCAAATGCGGAGGCATCGGTACTGTAGGCGTGTTAAGTTTCAACGGAAATAAAATTATCACAACAAGCGGCGGTGGCGCGTTTTTGACAAGAAATAAAAAGTTGATTGATCATGCTCGGTATTTATCAACACAATCGAAAGGACAAACTCCCTATTACCATCATTTAGAGATTGGCTTTAATTACAAAATGAGCAATGTATTAGCTGGAATAGGGCGTGGACAAATGGAGATATTGCCTGAACGTGTTGAAGCAAGAAGACAAATTTTTAATGAGTACAAAAAACATTTGTTAGGAATAGAAGGTATCACATTTACGGAAGAATTAAAGGGTGCATTTTCAAACAGGTGGCTTACCACTATTCTTATAAATCCTGGATTAACGGGTGGGGTTACTAATGAAGAAATTCGATTGAAATTAGAATCTGAAAATATTGAATCGAGGCCTATTTGGAAACCAATGCATTTGCAACCCGTATTCAGCAAGTATAAAATTTATTCAGAAGGAAATGCAACCTATTTATTTGATCTAGGTTTGTGTTTACCCAGTGGGTCTGCCATGACAAAAGATGAAGTTGCCAGGGTATGCACCGTTATAAAAACTTTGATAAGTCTGAAGCTAAGTAACTTAAAATTTAAACAATTAGATAAAATAATTCAAAAGTAGCTTTGATGTGGTTAGTAGTACTCCTTGAAAAATGAAGATTGAAATGTGACTAATGATTAGTGGAACAACTTTTCCATCACTGTAACTTACGGGTTATAGTGATGGTTTTTTTTTAATAAAAAAACGCCCAAAAGGGCGTTGACATCATATTATATAGTTACAAAACTTACTTTATAATTTTAGCTGGTACACCAACCGCTGTAACACCATCAGGTATGTCTTTTGTTACAACAGCACCTGCTCCAATAATGCACCATTTACCGATGTTAATTCCGGGTAAAATAGATGCTCCTATTCCAATTTGTGTTCCCTCCCCTATTTTAACCCTACCTCCCAATGTTGCACCAGGTGAAATATGAACAAAATCACCTATTTTGCAATCATGGTCAATTGAACAACTGGTGTTTAAAATACAATGTTTACCAATTTCAGCAAGCGTGTTAACACATACGCCGGGCATAACCACTGAGCCCTCATTTATGGTAGCTCTTTTTGAAATGATAGAAGAAGGATGTATCAGTTTTCCGTATTTTAAATCTACTTCTGAAGAAATTTTTTTTCTATGTGAATTGGTTCCGATAGAAATTATATAGTGACAATCTTCAACATTTAAATTAATTTCATCTTGGGGAAATACATCATACCCAATTTTTGTTTTGATTGATTGATCTTGATCAATGAAATATAGCAGTTGATTTCCTGCAGATTCAATTACTTCTGCAGTTACAGCGCCTTGCTCACCAGCTCCATAAAGTATAAATTTTTGTATTTGTATCATTGCGGTCTTTTGGTCAATCAAAATTACCTGAAAATTTTTTAATAGTTGCTTGACCTTCTTGACTAATTCCTTTCCCTTCAAAAACTATAAAAAATGTTCTCAATAAGATTTTTAAATCCAATCTTATTCCCATGTGCTCAACATACCAAGCATCCAATTCTAATTTTTGTTTCCAATTGATGGCATTTCGACCGTTAATCTGCGACCATCCAGTGATGCCAGGTTTTACTTCATGTCGTTTTATTTGCCTTTCATTATAAAGAGCAATATATTCAGGAAGCAATGGGCGTGGACCAACAATACTCATATCGCCTCTTAACACATTAAACAATTGAGGAATTTCATCCAGCGATGACCTTCTTAAAAAAATCCCAATTTTTGTTATTCTGAATGCATCTGGTAAATCAACTCCTTTTTCATCAACAAGATCCTGCATGGTTCTAAATTTAATGATCTTGAAAATTTTTCCATATTGTCCGGGCCTTCGTTGCCTAAAAAATACCCTTTTATATCCTTTACAATATAAAAACAGGACAATTGTAATAAAAATTGGAGATAATAAAAAAAGTAAAAAAGTACTAATGATTACATCAACTATTCTCTTGAAAATTTTAAAAATTTTCATTCTATCTATCTTCATACTATTTGCTTGTGTAATAAAATTGTATCCAATGCTAAAAAATCATTGTACTCTTTCAAGAGCAGTTCCCAAATAACATCTTGCCTGTAATTTTCTGAAATCTTTTTAAGCGATAATGATGCAAACTTCTCGCACTGGTTTGGATTTTCTCTTAAGTAGGTCATTGCAGATACAATTGATTGTATTTCTTTTGTTTTAATCAATAGTCCATTAACACCATGTTCAACAATTTCATTGCATCCATCTATGTCTGAAAGAATTAATGGACAACCCATGGCAGCCGCTTGCATGGGTACATTTGGAAAACCTTCGCGATAACTAGGAAATACCAAGGCATAAGAAGCAACTAAATAAGGACGAATATCGTCTTGGTGTCCCCAGTGAATGATTGAATCATTTATTTCGATTTTCGATATTGTATCTTTCGGCAGTGGATCTCTTACTTTCTCTTCAACTCCTACTAGCCAAAGCTGATCATTGGGATAAAATTGCTGAAATTCAATAAATGCATTTACCAGCTCTGCAATTCCTTTATCTTTGACAACCCTTCCAATAAAAATCCAAATTTTTCCACCTGATTTCAGGTTGGTTTTTAATTTTAATGAAGAAACAAATGTTGGATCTACTTGATCCTTGTTGAAATAATTGCAATCAATTCCATTTGAAGATCCATTACCCAATAATTTTAATTTTAAGGGGTCTGATGTGATGCCTTCAAA
>CANLED010000235.1 GCA_947489175.1 Chitinophagaceae bacterium
CAGGTATCGTAATCATTTCAGAAGATTTAGAACTCAAAGGAACAGTTCAATCAACGCTGATACGCGTAAAAAATCCTTACAGTTCATTTGCCTTTCTGATGAAATTTCACCAAGAAAATGCGGCACAACAAATGGTGGGGATAGAAACACCTTCCTTTATACATCCAACCTCCATCCTGGGCGAAAAAGTATTTGTTGGAGCCTTTGCTTATATTGGCGAAAACGCAAAGATTGGAGATGGTACAAAAATATTTCCTCAATCTTTTGTAGGCAAGGATGTACAAATTGGAGCAAACACAACAATACATACAGGCGTAAAAATTTATAATGGCTGTGTTATAGGAAATAATGTAATTATCCATGCTGGAACTGTTGTGGGCAGTGATGGATTTGGATTTGCCCCTCAACAAGATGGCACTTACCAAAAGGTTCCACAATTGGGAAATGTGGTGATAGAAGATATGGTGGAAATAGGATCAAATACTTGCATTGACAGGGCTACCATGGGTTCAACAATTATAAGAAAAGGCACCAAACTAGATAACTTATTACAAGTAGCACACAATGTTGAGATAGGAGAAGATTGCGTAATTGCAGCACAAACAGGCATAAGCGGAAGTACCAAAATAGGAAAGAGGGTGATGATAGGTGGACAAGTTGGGGTAATTGGACATATCACAGTGGCGGAAGGAACAAAAGTTGGGGGCCAAAGCGGTGTTACCAAAACTGTAAGAGAAAAAAATACAGCATTAAATGGCACACCAGCACATGACCACCTAACCTCAATGAGGGCACAGGCAGTACTGAGAAGGCTACCTGAATTAGAGAAAAAGATAATCGAATTAGAAAAAACAATTTCACACCTGTCAATCCAAAAAGATTCAAATTCCTAAACATAGTTTATTCAAATTCAGGTTATTGCTTCGCACCATGACCTGATAAAATGGCATATCTTTGCAAACAATTCAATGCGATGAACGAAAAATTTAACCCCGACAAGCAGCACACTTTAGCACAACCAATTAGCATTTCTGGAACAGGTTTGCATACAGGCATTTTGGTTGACATGGTTTTAAATCCGGCCAATCCTGGCTTTGGTATTCAGTTCAAGAGGATAGACCTGCCTGGACAACCAATAATCAAGGCAGATTGCGACTTAGTCACTGATACATCAAGAGGAACAACACTCGAAGACAATGGTGCAAAAATTAGTACAGTAGAGCATGTACTAGCAGCCTTGGTAGGTATGGGTGTGGATAATTGCCTCATTGAAATCAATGGACCTGAAATCCCTATCATAGATGGAAGTTCACAACCATTCGTAGAAATCATTGAAGAAGCTGGTGTTGAAGAACAAGAAGCTACCAAACATTGGTACACAATAGATACCAACATTTCTTATTATCACGAAGGAAAGCGTGTTGAAATGGTAGCCATGCCAGCAGTAGAATATAAGGTAACTACCCTCATCGATTTTAATAGTCCCGTTTTAGGTACACAACACGCTGGCTTGAAAAGTATTTTAGAATTCAAAACTGAAATTGCTCCTTGCCGAACATTTTGCTTCTTGCATGAATTAGAGGCGTTGTTGGCTAATAATTTGATTAAAGGAGGAGACATCAACAATGCGATTGTTATCGTTGACAAACCTGTGACTCAAGTCGAAATGACCCGATTGGCAACAATATTCAATAAAGATAAAATTGAAGTAGAAAGTGGTGGTTATTTGAATAACCTACAGCTGAGGTTTCCAAACGAACCTGCCCGTCATAAATTATTGGATGTTATTGGAGACTTAGCATTGATAGGATATCCAATCAAAGCTCATATCATTGCCAACAGGCCAGGTCATTTTTCTAATGTGGAGTTTGCTAAATTGATTAAAAACTACATCAAAAAAAACAAACATGTAAAAAATGTGCCCGTTTACGACCCTACACAGGCGCCAGTTTATAACATCCAACAAATTGAAAAAAAGTTACCACACAGGTTTCCGTTCTTGTTGGTTGATAAAGTAATTGAATTAACCGACACCTATATTGTGGGTATTAAAAATGTAACCTTCAATGAATCTTTTTTTGGAGGTCACTTTCCAGGAAATCCAGTCATGCCAGGGGTTTTACAAATTGAAGCCTTGGCGCAAACTGGAGGAATTTTGGCAATTAACGCGTTACCCCCAGGTGAGTACGATACTTATTTTGTGAAGATAGAAAATTGCAAATTCAAGCAAAAAGTAATTCCAGGAGATACCATGATATTAAAGATGGAGTTAGTTGGACCCATACGCAGAGGTTTATGTGAAATGCATGGAACTGTTTATGTAGGCAATAAAATTACTACAGAAGCCATTTTGATGGCGCAATTAGTTAAGAGAGAAAGACTCTAATTAGAAACAATAAAAATTTAGATGATTCATCCACATACATATATACATCACAACGCGCGTATAGCCACCAATGTTAAAATTGATCCTTTTTCAGTCATTCACCAAAATGTAGAAATAGGAGAAGGCACTTGGATTGGCAGCAATGTAACCATCATGGATGGTGCTAGAATCGGGAAAAATTGTAGGATTTTTCCAGGAGCTGTAATATCTGCTGCCCCACAAGATTTAAAATTTGAAGGAGAAATAACCAGTGTTGAAATAGGCGACAATACAACCATAAGAGAGTTTGTAACTGTACATAGGGGTACAAAAGATCGCTGGAAAACGGTTGTAGGGAATGATTGCCTGATCATGGCTTACAGTCACATCGCACATGATTGTATCATTGGAAACAATTGCATCATGAGCAATAATACACAAATGGCTGGCCATGTGGTAATGGGCGATTATTCAATTTTAGCAGGGATGTGTGCCGTTCATCAATTTGTAAGAATAGGTCAACATTCATTTGTTGCTGGGGGATCGTTGGTTCAAAAAGATGTACCTCCATATATCAAAGCTGGAAGAACTCCATTATCGTATGCCGGTGTAAATTCTATTGGACTAAAAAGAAAAGGGTTTTCAGTTGAGAAAATCAATCAAATTCTAGACATTTACAGAACCATTTATAATAAAGGATTAAATACAACCCAGGCCATTGATTTTATAGAAGAAGAATTTCAAGTAACCGATGAAAGAGATGAGATTGTAACTTTTATACGTGAAAGCAGCAGAGGTATCATCAAAAGATTCACAAAAAATTCAATGGATGAATATAACAGTGACTAATGCCGGAAAGCGCTTCAACAGAGATTGGGTTTTTAGAAACATGAACTTAGAGCTGAAATCAGGTATGCATTATGCCATTACAGGAAATAATGGCTCTGGTAAATCAACCCTTTTGCAATGCATTGCAGGAGCTCTCTACATCAATGAAGGTTCTATAAATTATGCAATAAATGATGTTGCAATAAAGAGCGAGAATCAATATCAATTTATTTCTATTTGTGCGCCTTACTTAGAGATAATAGAAGAAATGTCTGCTTTGGAATTTCTTCACTATCATGCAAGCTTCAAACCTTTTAAACAAGGAATTGACCCAACTTTCATTCTTACAGAAATAGGATTGCTAAAATCCAAAGACAAGCAAATAAGGTACTACAGCAGCGGGATGAAACAACGCATCAAACTAGCACAAGCATTCTTTTCGGATACCCCTGTTTTGATGCTCGATGAACCCTGCACCAACCTAGATCAAAAGGGAATTGACTTATACAACCACCTCATCTCAACTTATTGCTCAAACAGATTGGTACTGATTAGCAGCAATGATAAAACAGAATATAAAAGCTGCGGTGAAGAAATAAAAGTGGGTGTGTAAAAAATGGGCACAGAGAAGATTTGTACTTTCTCTTTAGAACGGTAACTTCGCACAAATATTTCAATATGTATAAGGACAACCTGGTATTTGACCTTCTCAACAAAGAATTAAAAAGACAAAGAGAAGGAATTGAACTTATCGCCTCAGAAAATTTTACTTCTTACCAAGTTATGCAGGCCACTGGGTCTGTAGCAACCAATAAATATGCTGAAGGATATCCAGGAAAAAGATACTATGGCGGTTGTGAAGTAGTTGATGAGATTGAAACTTTGGCCATCAACAGACTCAAACAAATTTTCAATGCAAGCTGGGCAAATGTTCAGCCACACAGTGGAGCACAGGCAAACATTGCGGTATTTCTAGCCTGCTTGAAACCAGGTGATAAAACGCTGGGTTTGGATTTAAGCATGGGTGGACATTTAACACATGGAAGTCCAGCCAACTTCAGTGGTAAAAC
>CANLED010000236.1 GCA_947489175.1 Chitinophagaceae bacterium
AAAAGGGAATGTCCAAGTCAATGCCAGCTTGGGTTATAAGCTAGGTGACAGATGGGATGTAATGGCTGGTGTAGATAATATTTTTGATTATAAAGACATTCAAAATTTACCTGGAAATCCTGGTAGGGTAGGGTATGCAACTCTTCAAATTCACTTATAAGGAAAAATAAAAAATATGAAAACAAAAAACGAAAAACAAGGAAAAATGAGAAAATTAAGTATTACAATGGGCATGTTGATGGCAGTGACTTTTTTTGTATCGTGTAAAAAAGAAAAAGTAGCTGTTGTAGAAACCATTACATCAAAAACAGTTAGTTCGCTTCCCGCAGATACAATTGTTGGATTATCTAATGGGCAACCAGTTGGAACAGGGAAGTTTTCTTTCTTCAGCATTGAATCAAATTCTTCGATTGCTTCTGTAGATTCAAATTCTAAAAAATGGGATATTGGCTTAAGGGGTACAACCATTATTACCAATGCCGGATCAAGTGGGCCAGGTTCAGGTGGAGCATTTGTTTTCAAAGGAACTTTTGATGAACTGAAAACAATTTCTGCTGATTCAGTATTCAGAACAGATAACGCTCCTACCGCTTATGCAATACCAACTGGTAGCAACAAAGGTTGGTACGTTCTTGATTTTGTTACAAATCTTCTTTCTCCAATACCTGGTAGGGTTATGGTGATAAGAACAGCCAATGGAAAATACGCCAAGCTTGAAATTTTGAATTATTACAAAGGAGGAACCACCCCTGCTGCTAATGCAACAGATGCTGAAAAATCCGCGAAGCAACGTTTTTACACTTTTAGGTTTACTTACCAATCTAACGGGACTAAAACTTTTTAATAAAATCTATTGAATCGCAAAATAAAATGGGACTTCGGTCCCATTTTTATTTTTTACCTTTGCAACATTTGAAATTTGTATGCAGTCAACCTATAAAGTTTATGAAAGTCTCAATCTGCCCGCTTTTGAAAGGGAGATTCTAGCCAATTGGGAAAGTGAAGATGCTTTTAACGAAAGCATTAAAAATAGAAATGGTGCCAAGCCCTTTGTTTTTTATGAAGGGCCGCCCAGCGCCAATGGTATGCCTGGAATCCATCATGTGATTTCCAGGACCTTAAAAGACTTGGTTTGCCGTTATAAAACCATGAAAGGTTTTCAAGTTAAGAGAAAAGGTGGTTGGGATACCCATGGCTTGCCGGTAGAACTAGGTGTGGAAAAGGAATTGGGCATTACCAAAGAAGATATCGGAAAGAAAATTACTGTTGCAGAATACAACCAAAAATGCCGTGAGGCTGTTCTTCGGTATAAAGACAAGTGGGATGAAATCACCACAAAAATGGGTTACTGGGTGGATTTAAAATCTCCTTACGTGACCTTCGAAAATGATTACATTGAGTCTTTGTGGTGGTGCTTGAAAACCCTTTATAACAAAGGATTGCTTTATCAAAGCGTAAGCATACAACCATATTCACCTGCTGCTGGTACAGGCCTCAGTTCGCATGAACTTAACCAGCCAGGAACATACAAAGATGTCAAGGATACTTCTGCTGTTGCCATGTTTAAGCTGGCTGATGAAAAAAATAACGAAAGTGCAGTTTATCATGAAATAAAAATTCTTGCTGTTGATGGCTTACCGGTTTATTTCATGGCTTGGACAACCACTCCATGGACATTGCCATCAAATTTGGGATTAACCCTAGGTGGCAACATTGAATATGCCATGGTTAATTCATTCAATCCTTACACCTACGAGCCATGTGTCGTGATTTTAGCAACTCCATTGGTTGGAAAATACTTCAAGCAAGAAGCTGTAGAACTTTCTTTGGGTGATTATATTGCAGGCGACAAACTAATTCCTTGGAAGATTTTAAAAACTTTCAAAGGATCTGAATTAGAAGGTTTGTATTATGATCAATTGATGCCATTTCCCGCCAACTCAATGGATGCAATCCATGAAATTACCCCCGATGCAAATCCTTTCAGAATTGTTCTAGGCGAATTCGTTACTACCGAAGATGGAACTGGTATCGTGCATACTGCGCCTGCTTTTGGCGCCGATGACTATAAAGTAGGCAAAAAAAATAAGCTCGGTATTTTAACCTTGGTAGATAGGGAAGGGAAATTTGTTGATGGCGTTGGTGAATTCAGCAAGCGTTTCGTTAAGAATTACAAAAGCGATGAAAATTATATAGATGTCAATGTGGACATATGCGTTCAGCTTAAGAAGGATGGAAAAGCCTTCAAGGTTGAAAAATATGAGCACAATTACCCACATTGCTGGAGGACTGATAAGCCAATTTTATATTACCCATTGGATGCATGGTTTATTAAGACAACTGACCTAAAAGACAGAATGGTTGAACTCAACAAAACCATACAGTGGAAACCAAAGTCAACCGGCGAAGGCCGATTCGGCAATTGGTTAGAAAATATGGTTGATTGGAACCTCAGCAGAAGCAGGTTTTGGGGAACCCCGCTGCCCATTTGGAGAACAGAAGACGGCTCAGAAGAAGTCTGCATCGGTTCTATCGAAGAGTTAAATCAAGCAATTTCTTCCGCTGCTTTGGCATTAGGAGGCGATGTGAACAAGTCATTTATTGAGCACGGCGTAACCGATTTGCACAAACCTTATGTTGATGAAATAATCTTGGTGAGCAAGAGTGGGCTGCCTATGAAAAGGGTGCCAGATTTGGTGGATGTATGGTTTGACAGTGGAGCAATGCCTTATGCACAATGGCACTATCCATTTGAAAACAAATCTATGATCGAAAGTGGAGAAGCCTTTCCTGCAGATTTTATTGCAGAAGGAGTAGACCAAACCCGTGGTTGGTTTTATACACTTCACGCGTTAGGTGTTTTGCTTTTTGACAGCGTTGCTTATAAAACAGTGGTTTCTAATGGATTGGTGCTTGATAAGAATGGCAATAAAATGAGCAAAAGGCTCGGAAATGTGGTAGACCCATTCAGTACCATTGATACTTATGGAGCAGATGCCACCAGGTGGTATTTAATCACCAATGCATCACCGTGGGATAATCTTAAGTTTGATTTGGAGGGCATCAAAGAAGTACAGCGTAAGTTCTTTGGAACACTCTACAACACGTATCAGTTTTTTGTTTTGTATGCCAATGTTGATGGATTTTCTTATCAAGAAGAAGACATTCCAATGGCTCAGCGTCCTGAAATAGATCGCTGGATCTTATCAAGTTTACAAAGTTTAATCAAAGAAGTTAACGCACATCTTGATGAATATGAACCTACAATGGCAGGAAGGGCCATCGATTCATTTGTAGATGAGTTGCTCAGCAACTGGTATGTAAGGCAATCAAGAAGAAGGTTTTGGAAAGGAGATTATGAAACAGACAAAATAAGTGCTTATCAAACTTTGTATACTTGTTTGATTACTATAGCAAAACTTGTGGCGCCCATTTCTCCTTTTTTTAGTGATTCATTGTATAGAAATTTAAATGCTGTTTCTAACAAAGAGAGTTGGACATCCGTGCATCATGCAATGTACCCAGTAGCTGAGGAAGGATGGATAGACACGGAGCTTGAAGAGCGGATGTCTATGGCACAAGATTTATGTTCATTGGTATTGTCTATCCGCAAAAAAGTAAATATCAGGGTAAGGCAACCGCTCCAAAAAATATTGATACCCATTTCCAGTGAGGAAATGAAAATACAGCTTGAGAAAATTGAGGACCTCATATTAGCGGAAGTTAATGTGAAGGAGATGGAATATCTTCCCGCGGATAATGATTTTATCAGAAAAAAAGTCAAGGCAAATTTTGTAATTCTAGGGAAGAAATTAGGTGGTAAGATGAAATTGGCAGCTGTTGCTATTGCAAACCTTTCCCAACCTGAGATCCGCAGTTTAGAAACATTTGGATCAATTGAGATTTCTGTCGATGGTGAAACTCTACAAATTTTGAAGGATGAAGTTGATATACAAAGCGAAGATGTGCAGGGTTGGATGGTAGCATCTAAAAATGCATTGACAGTTGCATTGGATGTTTCATTGACACCCGAGTTGGAGCAAGAAGGTAGTGCAAGAGAGCTGGTAAATAGGGTTCAAAAAATCAGAAAAGACCTAGATTTAGCCTTAACGGACCGCATAAAGGTAGAAATTCAGCGTCATCCAAATTTGGAATCCGCATTTACACAATTTAATGCATATATTTGCGCCGAAATTTTAGCTGACAAGATTCTGTTTTTTGATGTGTTGGAACAAGGTGAAGAGACAGATAT
>CANLED010000237.1 GCA_947489175.1 Chitinophagaceae bacterium
ATGGAAACAGGGTAAAGTTGTTGAAAACGATATTTAAAATTACATAAAACAATGAGAAAAATATTTTCGATAAAAGTCATCTTATTAACAGTATTGGTGCTTGCAGTAATAAGTTGGGCATGTTCATCAAGCAATAAATTACAAACAGGAAATATGAGTGGAAGACAAAATATGTTGAAGTCGTTTTATCCGGTTTTGACCAAAGTAACCAGGTTTTTTGGCGTTAACAATCGTGTGATCAATGCACCCAATAAAACTGCATCCCTTGCTTCAGTATTTGACATTCCATTCGAGTTGAACAATGGTGATACAGTGAGTTTACAGGCTTGGAAAGGCAAAAAAATCATCGTAGTTAACACTGCAAGCGATTGTGGTTATACGGGTCAATATGAAGAATTACAAGCTCTGTATAAAAACAACAACGGAGAAGTTGTGATCATAGGTTTTCCTGCCAATGATTTCAAGAAACAAGAAAAAGGAACCAACGAAGAGATTGCTGCATTTTGCAAGAAAAATTATGGCGTTGAATTTCCTATTGCTATGAAAGCCTCTGTTATTAAAGGAAAAGAGCAACATCCATTGTTTGCCTGGCTTTCTGATCCAGAAAAAAATGGTTGGAACAAAGAAGCACCAGGTTGGAATTTTTCAAAATATGTGATTGATGAATCTGGTAATTTAACAGGGTATTTTGATCCTGGTGTTAGTCCATTGGGCAAAGAAATATCAGAAGCCCTTAAGAAATAAAAAATACCATTGCTGATGGCTTTAGTTGCTGAACAAATGTTAGTGCTTGTTGATGAACAAGACAATGCTGTTGGAACCATGGAGAAAATGGAAGTGCACCAAAAAGCCTTGCTACACAGGGCTTTCAGCGTATTTATTTTTAACAGCAATGGTGAGATGTTGTTGCAAAGAAGGGCGTTGAGTAAATACCACAGTGGTGGGTTGTGGACAAACGCTTGTTGCAGTCACCCCAACCCTGCTGAAACCCCCGTTCAGGCTGCGCAAAGAAGGTTGTTTGAAGAGTTGGGATTTGTAACTGACGTTGAAGTTGTTTTTGATTTTATTTATAAGGCGGAATTAGACAACGAATTGACTGAGTATGAATTTGATCATGTGTTGGTAGGGAATTATGATGGGAAAATCGACATTAATTTGAGTGAGGTTGGTGATTATTGTTATCGTTCTGTGGATGATATCCGAAATGAATTGTTTACCCATCCTGGAAAATATACAGCTTGGTTTTTGATTGCATTTCCCATGTTAGTGACATATTTGGAAAATAAAAAAGCAATGCTGAATGAATAAAAAAAAGGCAATTGTTGTTGGTGGGGGAATTGGAGGAATTGCAACAGCAATAAGACTTTCTGTGATGGGATATGAAGTAGAAGTGTTTGAAAAAAATGAAGTTGCTGGTGGCAAGATGTATCTCATAGAAAAAGATGGTTATAGGTTTGATGCAGGTCCTTCGTTGTTTACCCAGCCTGTAAACATTGAGGAACTTTTTGAGCTTGCTGGTGAGCCGATTGAAAACTATTTAACATACACGTCAGTCTCAATTGCGTGCCGTTATTTTTTTGAAAATGGAGTTTGCATAAATGCATATACCAACCCAGAAGAGTTTGCTGTAGAAATGGAGCAGAAGGTAGGGGAGAATCCTAGAAATATTATTCGTTATTTGAAGGATGCAGAAAGAACCTATGAAAAAGTTGGTAATATCTTTTTGAATTTTTCACTCCATCGTTGGAAGACCTGGGTTCATCCCCGCATTGTTGCTGCATTAAAGGCAGTAAAGCTCCCTTATTTATTGAGCACCCTGAATCAGTTTAATGTAAAAAATTTCAACACAAAAGAGGCCGTTCAAATATTTAATCGATTTGCTACATACAATGGTAGCAATCCCTACAAGGCGCCAGGGATGTTGAGTTTAATTCCCCATCTTGAGCAGAATGAAGGTACATTTTATCCACATGGTGGGATGATAAATATCCCAACTGCATTGGTTCAATTGGCTGAAAAAAAAGGGGTGAGATTCAGATTGGGGAATCATGTAGAAAGAATCCTTGTTGAAAATAATAAAGCGATAGGTGTTAAGTCTGCTGGTGAAAACCATGCAGCAGATTTGGTTGTTAGCAATGTTGATGTTTATTATACCTACAAAAACTTATTGAACAATGAAGCTGGGGCATTAAAAATATTAAGGAATGAACGGAGCAGCAGTGCCTTGATTTTTTATTGGGGCATTAAAAAAGAGTTTTCTCAGCTTCATTTGCACAATATTTTTTTCTCAGAGCAGTATGAAGAAGAGTTTAAGCATCTATTTAATCACAAGAAGTTCTTTGATGACCCAACGATATACATCAACATTACTTCAAAGATGGAAGCAGGTCAGGCTCCAGAAGGCGCTGAGAACTGGTTTGTAATGGTTAATGCACCTGCTATGCAAGATGCAAACTGGCCAGAAGAAGTAAAAAGAGTTCGCGGGTATGTTGTCGCAAAATTGAATCGCATGTTGGGTGTTGATTTAAATGAATACATTCAAGTGGAAGAAGTGCTTACCCCTGCAGGTATCCAACAAAGAACCGATTCATATTTGGGTTCTTTATACGGAACTAGCTCAAATTCAAAGTGGGCTGCTTTTTTACGCCATGCAAATTACACTTCATCCATCAATGGTCTATTTTTTGCCGGAGGAAGTGTTCATCCAGGAGGCGGAATTCCTTTGTGTTTGAAAAGTGCTAAAATAGTTTGTGATTTGATCGGACATTAAGTTGACCTTTGCTAAATACATCGTTTTTAAGTTTTATTGAATTGATAAAAAAGCAATCTACATATCAACAAATTTTTCTATTGCTGAAAAATCGATTTTTTTGGTCGATTTTCTTTTTGTTTTTGATACATGTTTCAGGTGCTATTGGCATGGTTTTTTATGATCAAGAAATTTTTGCCAGCATGACTCCTTACAACCTTATGTTGATGTTTATCATCTTGCTGGGAAACGAAAAAAAGGTAGCATCAAATTTTGTCATTGCATTTATATTGGGCAGTGCTGCCGGATTTTTTGCTGAGTTTTTGGGGATCAATTATGGCATTTTATTTGGTGATTACACCTACGGAAATATTCTTGGCATAAAATGGTTTGGTGTTCCCTTATTGATCAGCGTCAATTGGTTCTCCATAGTGTATTGTTCATTTGTAGTATCAGGTCAATTATTGAAATCTCCGAATAAAAACTTCGGTGAAAGGAATAAAAAATCAACATCATTCTTTTTTTTACAGGCGCTTTGCACGGCAGTTTTAGCAACATCATTTGATTGGTTGATGGAACCTGTTGCCGTGCAATTAAATTTTTGGTCATGGGAAAATGATGATATACCTTTTTTCAATTATTTATGTTGGTTTGCTGTTAGCTTCTTGATTTCTTGTAGCTTCTCATCTCTGAAAATTTCTGCATTCAATCCCTTTTCAAAATGGTTACTGGCGGTTCAAGCTGCCTTTTTTTTATTTCTGCGCATTTTTTTGTGATGATACCGCATTAAAAACTGCAGAACTGTATAAAATTGTATAAATTAGATAAAGTTTATACTTTTTTAGTGAAGTGTGCCTTATCTTAAGCGTGATTTATGAACCCACCAAACAAACAAATAATTTTTCATGCTTCTATGCTAAATGCTTGGTCTGCTTTTTCAGATGAATTCATTTCTGTTTGGGATGAAAAGACTGAAAGGTTGATTTATTTTAATGATGCATTTACCCAATTTTTTGGTTTTGAAAACCGAGATGAATTTATAGCAAATTATCTTTTTTTGGGTTTCAGAAAATCACCTCTCAGCATTGATTTATCAGATTTAGTAAAGGATACTGTAAAGCGAAATGGACTTTGGAAAGAAGAAGTTTTGTTGCAAAAAAAAAATGGTGATATTTATTTAGGACGATTAGATATTGCTTCCTTTTTATTTGAAGGGCATACGCATTATTTACAGCGCATCATCAACATCGACAATCAACGAGTATTTTCAGAAAATCTTTTTAGAGAGGTTAAGAAATTTGAAGCCTTATTCCATTACGCAACACTTCCAATATTGTTGGTTAATAAGGAAGGAAAGATCATTCTTGCCAACAACAAATCGTTAAAATTATTCGGCTACACTGAATTACAAATCACTGCTTTGTTTGTAGAGCAGCTGATACCACAAAAATTTAGAGACAATCATTCTCGGCACAGAGCTGATTATGAAAAAAATCCAC
>CANLED010000238.1 GCA_947489175.1 Chitinophagaceae bacterium
TTAGATTTCGCCTCAACGCTGATAACCGGAGCCCTTCCTGATTCGGTTAGGCGGTAAAGCAGTCCATAGTCTTCCAACATCACATCAATTGTCGGGATCTTCTTGGTATAGGCATCGAAGATTTTGTTGACACCAAAGCCCTGACTCCAGTTGCTTCCTATAATTCCGGCAGCACCTGCTTTTTCTAATACCGTTGCTAACTGACGGTTGGTGAAACCCGTTTTGCTGATGCGTTTACGCCAGGCTTCAGTCAATTCCTTGCGTTCTTGTTGCATTTTATCCATAGAGGATTTGGTGGAAAATTCTTTCCAGTTGTAATCCGGTCTGCCTGTTGGTTGTGGCATGGCGATTAGCACAAATTTTCCTTTCACACTCGGCAGCCATTGCTGAAAGGCCAGCGAATCAGCTACGTCAGCAAGGATGATGGTTTCACCTTTGCATGCTTTTTTGGTTGAAGGAGAGAATGCCAGCTGAGTGGCTTCGAGTGATTTTGTCCAGGGACTGATCATATCCACATGCGTTATGCCACGGTCCCAACCTCTCCAAGTGCCATAGTTTTCCCTGCGGGCACTGATTCCATATTGTTGATACTGAGCAATAGCCCAGTCGCTCGCTTGTGTCATTTTGGATGATCCCACCAAGCGTGGACCTACGCCATCCATGAGTTCATGGCTCATGCGTTTCAGCTGTGAGTTGGAGGTGGCTTCTTTGATGATGGCGGCAACAACTGGGTCTTGCTGGGCAAGGATTGTATTGCTGATAAGAATGAAAATGTAAATGAAGGAGATGCGAGTTAAATGAAAACCCATACAGTTATGTTTTTTACTAATATATGAAAAAGATTTTAAGGGTTGAATAAGTGCATACAATTAGTATGTGAATTCCACCACCCCACCTCGTCCGATTCGCTGCGCTCATCGGGCTCGGCACCCCTCCTTGCAGGAGGGGAAATTTTGACAACTGTTTTGCGAAATACAGAAAATAATTTAATTGTGGCTACTTCTTACGCCATACTCCATGCATGGTGATAGAAGCCCAGACTCCAATTTTAATAATGAATCTATCCCACAAAGCAAAAAAAGTAAAAATATTTTATTGTTAATTTTAACATATTGATTCAAAAAAGAATAAATTTAGTGTAGCTGGAATATTTCAGAAGATCAAAATTCCGAAGCATTGACCAAAATTTATCTTGACGAAACCTCATTTGAAAAGCTGTTTAGGGAAAATTTCCTTGGCTTATGCATCCATTGCAAATTCAAGTACGGATTTGATGTGGATCTCTGTAAAGAGGTTGTGCACGTTGCGTTTATAAAACTATGGGAAAGCAGGACCCTCATCAATTCTACTGATCACGCAAAGCCTTTTTTGTTTAGGGCCCTTGCTAATGTTTGTAAAGATATGCTCAGGCACGAAAAGGTAAAATTAAAACACCGTACACTTGTTCTTCGGGAAGGCGAAGATGCTCATGAAGAGGACAATGGATTGGAACAATACGAACTAAAACAACTTAAGCTCAACATAGAGCGTTCCGTGTATGAGCTACCACCCCAAATGAGGCGCATATTTGAAATGAGCAGATATGAGGGGTTGAAATATTCCGAAATAGCAACAAGGTTATCCATATCTATAAAAACAGTAGAGACACAAATGGGTCGAGCAATTCTTAAGTTGAAACAAAAAATGAAGGAGTACCTAGCTTTCTTCTAGTAAATTTACAATGAAAAAAAATATTTTATTTTCCTTGTAAGGGGAAATAGTTTCTAAAACGTTAATACATCAACATGGGTAATAGCCAATACTTTGACAACTTGGTTGCCTGCTATTTGTCGAATGAGTTGAGTGTTGAAGATACTAAGTGGTTTTTAGATCTGGTGAATTCAGATGAGGAGAAGAGATTGCGTTTTGAGGAAATGAAAAAAGTATTTGGGCTCACGCGAATAGAAGAATCAATAGAAGAGATAGACATTGATAGTGAATGGGAAAAGCTTAGCATGCAGGTTTTTCCATTCAAGCCATCAGTGGAAATTGACGAAGAGCCAGAGAGAAGCGGATTTGCTTTGTGGAAAAAATTAACAGTTATTGCTGCGGCGTTTTTCGTGTTGTCATTTTTTGGGATAAGGTATATGAATGAGGGCTCGGTTGAACAATCTCCGAAAGATTTTTCTGCTAACATAGAAGCTCAATCATCAATCGCTTATCAGATAAACACCACAGGGATAATAAAATATTTTGAGTTGCCCGATGGAAGCAAAGTTGAGCTATACCCGCAAAGTTGGATAAATTTTGATCGAGAAATGATGGGTACTGTAAGATCAGTTAAGTTAGTAGGTAAAGCCTTTTTTCAGGTTGCAAAAGATGCAAAAAGGCCATTTACTGTATACAGTGGTGATATTTCAACAACGGCAATCGGAACAAGATTCATAGTCAGATCGTTTGAATCAGAGAATAATATTTCAGTGAGGCTTGAAGAGGGTAAGGTGGTTATCAATACTCAAATTGAAAGTATAAAGAAAGGAAAGGGATATTATCTGTTACCTGGAGATGAGTTTGTTTATTCTAAATCACTTTCAAAAGGCAACGTTAAAAAATATTTGGCAAAGGAGAAATCGAACATCAATAGGGAGGAAGCGAAGAAGTTATCACCTATAGAAAATATCTCGATTCCTTTTGTAGACAAGAATTCGAATTGGTTTATGTTCAACAATCAGTCATTGCCTGAAGTGTTTGAGCAGTTGAAAGAAATGTACCAGGTGGATATTGAATATCAGAAAAGTAAAATATCAAAGCTCTATTTCATTGGAGCCTTCAAGACAACAGAACCAATAAATGTTGTTCTTTATAAGATTGCAGAATTAAACGGACTGCAAGTGACTCAGAAAGATCAGAAATATTATGTGAAAAGGATCAGATAACACGTATCGATTAGTGTTTTTTTAATCTCGAAATAAAAAAGTTCGATTATGCTGCATTCGTCCACGACCAACTAAAGTTTATAAAACCAAAACTGCTTTTCAATGAAAAAATGTAGACTCCATTTTAAAGGGACTTCTATTGCCCTAACTTTCCTTCTGCTATCTTTTCTATTGTTGAAGACAACTGCTTACTCACAGTTGGCGAATTCGACACTTGTGAAAGGTGTTGTACAGAATATGAAAGACGAGCCTTTAAGTGATGTTTCTATCGTTATTAAAAACGCTAAAACAAATTTCACTGCCGGCTCAGTATCCGATGGTACTGGATCTTTCCAGTTTTCAGGTATTCCTTCAGGAGGGCCATATACTTTTACCATCACTGCTGTTGGTTATGAGGCACAGGTTATGTCGGGATATAACCTTAAAATTGAAAGTTCACTCACGCTGTTAGTCAAGTTGGTTCCTAGTGTAGTATCAATGGAGTCGGTGGTGGTAGTTGGTTATGGTTCATTGAAACGAAAAGATTTAACGGGTGCTGTTGGTTCAGTATCCTCAAAGGATTTCAAGGACTTGGGTATTTCCCGAATCGACCAGAGTATTGCTGGCCGAGTAGCAGGTGTTCAAGTGAAATCTACATCGGGTGAACCTGGAGCCGGCCCACAGATACGCATTCGTGGAGTGGGCAGTATTTCTGCTGGGGTGAGTCCACTTTATGTAGTTGATGGATTCCCCGTAGATAATATTCAAACGCTCAATCCTAATGATATACAGAATATAGATATTTTAAAGGATGCATCAGCTACCGCGATTTATGGTTCCCGCGGTTCTAATGGAGTGGTCATAATCAATACTGTCAGGGGCAAGGCCGGTAAGTCAACCCTTGGATTTGATACCTATTATGGCATGCAGCGGGTTTCAAAAATTCCCGAAATGAAAAACTCAGTTCAGCAGGCGCAGTGGTGGCTTGATGGAATGCGAAACAAAAATATTGATGATGGCAGACCTGTTACCGGTTCACCGGACACTTGGGCTCAAAATGTTCCTAGGATCATCTTGGATATATTGGAAGGTAAAAATACTACCGATGTAGAACCACTCGAAAGTATCTTGATAGATGCTCCCCAAAAAACGTATGCTTTGTCTGCCTCTGGAGGTACAGAGTCTGTCCGCTACGCGCTCAGCGGTGAATTTCTTCAGCAAGATGGGATTGTAATCAATAGCGGATTTGAACGGTATTCAGTTCGTGCGAATATTGATGCAAAACTAACGGAGAAATTAACACTAAAGCTAAATTTAAACCCTTCATTCACCGATCAAAG
>CANLED010000239.1 GCA_947489175.1 Chitinophagaceae bacterium
GGTGAAATCTGTTTGAATGGTGTAGAAATTATTTCCACCCTTGCCTTCTTGTTTTTGATCTATCAATTTCCCTTTTGGGGTATTATTCATGTCGTAATACTGCGTATTAAAACCACCATCATTTTTATTGTTGCTTTTGTTGAAGTTAATATCAGCAGTCAATTCCATTCCTTTTTTGCTGAATAGATGCTTGAAACCTACGGAAGTTCCTGCATTTTCAAATTGAGAACTGCTGCTGGTTTTCCTTTCTGACAAAATTGATTTGACACCAGTTGAATATAGTGTATCGGTTTTGATCGATAGTTTATCAGAGTTGTCGAATTTACCTTTCACATAGTTTCCTGAAATTGTTAAGGTATTTCTATTGTCAATGAAATAATCCATGCCAAGTCTGTTGTAAGTAAAATACCCCAAACTCAAAGGGTTGTTGCTCTGGTTGTATCTGATTGTAGGGGTTGTAATGAATTCTTCTCTTAAAGATTCTCCTATTCCAATTGATTTTCTTTGGTTGTACATCGAACTGGCAAAGAAATTTACCTTGTCTTGCTTTACGTTAATATCCCCACCGAAGTTTGGCATGCCCCTAGAATCAAGGCCTGCACGGATGTTACCATTGTAACCGGTTTTTCTATTTTTCTTAAGAACGATGTTGATGATTCCCGACATTCCACCTGATGCATCAAATTTTGCAGATGGATTCGTAATCAATTCAACACTTTGGATTGCATCTGATGGAATCTGGTCCAACGTTAAATTCGTGGGCCGGCCATCTACAAAAATAGTAGGAGATGCATTCCTTAGAGATACATTTCCATCAATATCAACATCCACGCCTGGAATATTCTTCATCATCTCGCTGGCTGTTTGTCCAGTTGAAATCAAATTCTTTTCAACATTAAAAATCTTTCTGTCAACCCCCATTTGCATGAAAGGTTTTGTTCCGACAACCTTAATTTCTTCAAGTTGCTTCGAGTCAATATTCATTTTCAAATTGCCTAAATCCACATCAATATTGTTCATCATTTTGGAGAAATCTCCTCCTTTCATATTGATGTCAAATTTTATGCTTTTCTCCATGGGAATAAAACCCATGGCAGTTATTTTGAGTTGAAATTGTCCCATTACCGGTAAATTCTCAAGGCTAAAATTACCATTGCCCTTTGTAAGTTGTCCAGCGATTACTACATCTTTTCTTTTCTTCGTAGCTGAATCAAACTTGTTTACAGTCAATTGAACGGATGCAGCTTCAATGGATTTGTTACTTACAGAGTCCACTATTCTCCCGTAGAACCTTCCCATATTCATATTCTGTGGAGCACCTCCGGCAGGTCTTGATCCGTAAGTTGGAGCTTGTGAGAAAGCTGAAAAGCTTAGTAATTGTATGAAAATAAATAAAAAATTACGCATGAAATTAATTTGATTGATAGTTGGATGTTTTTGGTGCATTAAACTTTCGAAAGGACATTGTTAAATAATTTAACAATAAAGTGTCTGTAATGTTTAATCTACATCAATATATGTGTTTACTGATGGTGGTTATTGTGTTAGCATGGTTAAAATAACCTGAAAAATACCTATGATGAAACCGAGTACACCGCCTATTACTTCAACAAATCGGAATTCTTTCGACATAATCTGGTTTAAAATGGTTTCCATTTTATCGCTGGAGAATCCATAAACTTTTTCAGTCACAATTTTATTTAGGTCAAGTTGCGACTCAAGGTCCTTCATATATGATCCTATTAATTCAGGAAAAATTGTTTCCAACTCTGTCATAAAAACATCTTTCAACTTGTTTATCGTGTTTTCCCCAATAAACATGGAAATCATTGGAAAGGCTTCTCCTAGTTTAGAACGTAAGAATTCATCAACCCTTATCTCAACAAGAGGCATTATTTTTTTGATATTTTCCGGATTAACAATCTTTTCTTCTATTTCTTTGAAAGAAATCAGCTCTGTACTAACCAAAATACCGAGTTTTTCCGCAAATTGACGTTGTCTTTTAGGAAATATTCCATGAAAAGTTAAACCAAGAATTTTTTTAGGTTCTTTAGGATGAAATAACATTTTTATAGCTATCCAATTGGTAAACCAGCCTATAAATGCAGAGATAAAAGGAATAAGTAGGATCCAAATATTCATTAATACTATTTCAACAAAGTTACGAAATTAGGAACCCCAAAAAAAACGTTTTTGTAAAAGTCAACTTTTTACTTAATTTTGCAACTCTTAATTATTCATGGAGGTTGTAGCTCAGTAGGTTAGAGCGTCTGATTGTGGTTCAGAAGGTCGTGGGTTCGAAACCCATCATCCTCCCTCTTTTTCTCCCACCAATTCTTAACATTAATTTGGGTTCAAAGCTTCCTGCTTTGAATTTTTTCATCCTGAAAAAATTGTACATTTGGGTATGTCATCAAAACTTATACGATTTATGTTTAGTAAAAAGTCTTTGCCGATAGTTTTTCTATTGATATTTGCTGGGTCTCTAATTGCATTTAATTCATCTGGCTTTGGTAATCCACCAGATAAGTTTCATGTCATTTTTACCCAAGTGGCTGAAATGTTGGAAGTAGCACACTATAACCCAAAGAAAATTGACGATAATTTTTCAAAAGATATCTTCAAAAAATACATCGAAACCATTGATCCTGACAAAAATATTTTCATTGCCTCCGACATCAAAGAGTTGAAAAAATTCGAAACAACAATTGATGATGAACTTCATGGTTCCCCTTTCCAGTTTTTTTATGCTGTTGATGTAATATTTAACAAAAGAATCAAAGAATTAAATGCTTTCTATCCTCAAATCCTTGAAAATTCATTTCAATTCAATGTTCAAGAATCTATTTTGCTTGATGCCGACAAATTAGATTTTCCCAAAAATGAGGCAGCTAGGAAAGATGCGTGGAGAAAGAGGCTCAAATTCATGACCCTTGACAAATACTCTGATTTCTTGGACCAACGAAATTTACTCAAAAAGGGTGATTCTGCTTATAAGAATGATGATGTATTGGAGAAAGAATCCAGAGCCAAGGTTAAAATAATTATTTCTAGAAACTTTGATAGAATCATTAATAAAGTGAAGCCTGAAGACCGTTTTGACATGTTGGTAAATGTTATTACCAATACGATGGATCCTCATACAACATTTTTTCCTCCAATAGAAAAACGTTCATTTGATGAACAAATGAGCGGTAGATTTTATGGTATCGGTGCTTCTTTAAAAAATGATGATGGCGCCATAAGAATTGCAACCATCGTCGCAGGTTTGCCTGCTTGGAAATCGCAGCAGATGGCCATTGGTGATCAGGTTTTAAAAGTGGGACAAGCATCAACAGAGCCGGTTGATTTGACCGGATTTGAGGTAGAAGAAGCTGTTAAATTGATAAGAGGAAAAAAAGGTACTGAGGTGCGACTTACCATCAAAAAAGCGGATGGAACCATCAAAATCATTACCATGATTAGAGATGAAGTCATTTTAGATGAAACATATGCCAGAAGTGCTGTAGTGAAAGAAGGGGATAAGCGCATTGGATATATTTTTCTTCCTGAATTTTATGCTGATTGGGAAAGACCCAACGGTCCTCGTTCTGCGCAAGATGTTGGAAAAGAAATCATCAAGTTGAAGGAACAAAACGTTGACGGAATAATCATGGATCTTAGAAATAATGGTGGTGGTTCCCTATATGATGTTGTTCAAATTGCGGGGTATTTTATTCCAGAAGGTCCAATTGTTCAAGTAAAAGACAGGGAAGGAAATCCAACTGTGTTAAAGGACCGCGATCGCAGTGTATTATATGATGGTCCACTGGCTATTATGGTGAATGAGTTTTCTGCTTCTGCTTCTGAAATATTTGCTGCCGCCATGCAAGATTATGGAAGGGGAATTGTCATTGGAAGCACATCTACTTATGGCAAAGGAACCGTGCAGCGCAACATAGAACTTGAACCAGAAAATAATTTGATCAGCAAGGGTACTACTGAGTTGGGTACAATTAAACTAACACTTCAAAAGTTTTATCGCATCAACGGTGGATCTACTCAATTAAAGGGTGTAACACCTAATATCATTTTACCTGATCAATACGAAAGTTTGAAGTATCGTGAAAAAGACAATCCCGATGCGATGCCTTGGGATGAAATTCAAAAGGCTTTTTATGTAAGATCAACTACGCCGTATGACCTTCAGGAAGTAATGCAAAAAAGTCAACTTCGTGTTAAAGCTAACAACT
>CANLED010000240.1 GCA_947489175.1 Chitinophagaceae bacterium
GCCTCATTGAGAATTGACCAAGCCAATAACTGGGAAGAATTCAGAGAAGCATGTCGTTACAGCCATATTCCAGGGGAGAATATGATTTGGGCTGATAAAAAAGGCAATATTGGATGGCAAGCTGTTGGTATTATTCCAATAAGAAAAAATTTCAGTGGTTATGTACCTGTCCCCGGTGATGGTAGATTTGAATGGGAAGGTTTCTTACCCATCAAAGAAAGACCTAATATCTTGAACCCTGCAAAAGGGTTCTTTGCAACTGCCAACCAACATGTAACACCCGAAACATATTCACATTGGAACGCTATTGGCTATACCTGGGCTGACCCGTTTAGGGGAGATAGAATCAACCAGATACTCTCTGATAAAAAAAATATTTCAATGGAGGAAATGGGGTCACTACAAACTGATTATTACTCAATCCCGGCAAGTGAAATCACTCCAATGCTCAAGAATATTTCATTTGCTGATTCACTTACAAATCATGCAAAAAACATCATAACAAATTGGGATTATGTGTTGGATAAAAATAGCATTGCAGCAGGAATATATGTTATGTGGGAAAAACAAATTGCATCAGCCATGGCTGAAAAATTTATCCCAAAAGAAGTCAACTCATTGATAACCTTCCAATTAACTAAAATCATCCAATACCTAAAAAATCCAACCAACTTTTTCGGTTCAAATGGAATTCAAGAAAGAGATGAACTTTTATCAAAAACATTCATCCTTGCAGTAAAAAATTTAAAGTTGAAATTAGGTTCTTCAACTGAACAATGGATTTACGGACAGCCAAAATATAAGCACATTAGTTTTGAGCATCAGTTATCTGCTTTTGTTAGTCCTGAATTAAAAAATAAATTAAATATTGGTCCTTTGCCACGTGGTGGAAATGGCTCAACACCAGGATCAACGGGCAGTGCAGACAATCAACAAACTGGTGCGAGTTTCAGGCTATTGATTGATACAAAGAATTGGGATGATGCTAAAATGATTAATACTCCAGGCCAATCAGGTGATCCAGATAGTCCATTTTACAGAAATCTTTTTAATGATTGGGCAAACGACAAATATTTTCCAGCACTATATTCAAAGGATAAAATCAATGCAAATACTGTTGAGCGAATTGAATTAAAACCAACCTTAAAAAAATAAATTATAAATTAAAGGAAATAGTCAAGAACCAAAACGCCTAATAATCCAACAACAGCAAGGATTGTTTCCATGATGGTCCAGGTTCGCAATGAATCTTTAATTGATACCCCAAAGTATTCCTTGTATAGCCAAAAGCCAGTATCATTAACATGCGACAATACCATAGAACCTGCACCAATGCTAAGTGCTAGTAAATTTGGGTTTACTCCGGTTTTCACCAAAATGGGAAGAATCAAACCAGCAGTTGTTATACCTGCTACAGTTGATGAGCCAGTTACGATACGCAACAAAGCAGAAATTAACCATGCAATTATAAACGGATTCAGGTTACTGTGGTTGGTTATTTTCAGGATCTCATATCCAACATGCATTGCCTGTAAAATCTCCTTAAAAGCACCAGCCCCAGCAAATGTAAGTGTGAGAGGAGCAACTTCTTTAATGGCATCAACTAACCAAACTTGCATATCAGACCACGCAATACCTCGCCTGAAACCCAATAAATAAATTGCACTTGCCAGCGAAATAAGAAGCGCCACTATGGGCTCTCCTATAAATAGTAAAAATTGGTTATTAGCGAATGCATGAATGGAAATTAAAATTACTGGCAACAACAAAACAAATAAGCTAGAAGACAATTTGGGGTTGTTTACAATAACTTCATCAGTTACAAAAGACATCGGATTGGCGTTGATATTTTTTAAGGTCTTACCAAATAACCATCCTGAAATCAGCATCGCCGGAATAGAAATGATTATACCCAAACCCAATGTTTTTCCCATATCTGCTCCGGGTAAATGCATTACCAGATAGTAAGGAGCTGGATGTGGCGGTAAAAAACCCTGCGTAATCGATAATGATGCAAGCATCGGTATGCCAAGATAAATCGGATTCAAGTGATGCTTTTTTGCAGCAGACAATACCAATGGTGCCATTAATAAAAATGCTACAGAAAAAAACAAAGGCAAGCCAACGATAAAACCGATGACCATGAAAGCGAAGGGTAGTTTCTTTGGACCGAAAAAATGAACAAGTTTGTCTGTAATTACTGCATTGGCATTGCTGTTCGATATTACTTTGCCTATCATTGAGCCAAGAATAATGATTGGAACAATGGCGCCTAATGTTGTACCAATTCCTTTTTGAATCGACTCTATCAGTTCGCTCGTTTTCAAGCCATTTGCCAATCCCAAAAACATGGCTACAATTAAAAATGAGATAAATGGCTGTATTTTAAGCAAAGAAATTAAAGCAACCAACAAGATGATACCTATAATTACAAGTACCCACATACCCTATTTTTTTAAAATTTTATGACATCATCATCTAAATAAAGTTAGCAATATTTTTATACGTGTTATCTTTTTATCTAAACCCTAAAAAACTTAGAATTATACTGATAGTTTCAATTAAATAAAGAACTAAGCAATCTAACTGTATTGTAAATAAGTTCTTAAATTTAGCGTAATGAAAAAATTTCTCACTTCTGTAGTTGCACTGCACAATGTAAATGGTCAATTAGGTAAATGGCCGGGGCCAATTATTGAAGCAGAATCCTTGGAAGAAGCCAAGACTTGGTGTTTGAACAACACGCAATACCTTTTCGTTGAACAAGAAATTCTCACTGTTCAAAGCAGTCCAGAAAACAACAACCTGAATTGATTTAAACATATTTATTACTGGATAATTGGTAAGTTTTCTTTTCTATGGGAAATTTACACCCTAAATTGGCATATATGGCAAAAACAATATTACACAAGGCAGATACCAGAGGAAAGGCTGACCATGGATGGCTTCAAAGTTTTCACAGCTTCAGTTTTGCAGGATACTATAACCCTGAACGGATGAATTTCGGCACGTTGAGGGTATTGAATGATGATTCGGTGAAAGGAGGCATGGGATTTGGAAAGCATCCGCACGACAACATGGAAATCATCAGCATACCTTTAGAAGGTGACCTAGAGCATAAAGACAGCATGGGAAATACAACTGTAATCAGAAAAGGCGACATACAAGTGATGAGTGCAGGAACAGGGATATACCACAGTGAGTATAACAAAAACGAACAAGAAACGGTGAAATTCCTTCAAATATGGATATTCCCAAATAAGAAAAATGTGCAGCCCCGTTATGATCAAATTACGCTCAATGTGGAGGACAGAATAAACAAACTTCAACAAGTGCTGTCGCCCAATGAAAATGATGAAGGGGTATGGGTACATCAAGATGCATGGTTTCATATAGGTACGTTCGACAATGAGGTTGAGCAGACATACCGAATTAAAAAGTCGGGCAATGGGGTTTATGCATTTGTGTTGAAAGGGAAATTTTTGGTAGAAGGTCAACAATTAGAACATAGAGATGGTCTAGGAATTTGGGATACCGAATCGTTCAACATAAGATCGAATGAAGAGGGTTCTGAAATTTTGTTGATGGAAGTGCCAATGGCATAATCAACTTAACAAAAATTTGATCACATGAAATACATGTTAAGCAAGCTTTTGAATATTTTTCAAATCTCGTAATTTTTTTAAAATGACTACAAAAGAACAACCCCATTATAAATCAGCAAATTTAATTCGGACTTTTAGAAAGATTCATAGGCAAATTGCCATCTTTTTATTCGTTTTGTTTTTTATCATTTCCATCACAGGGTTATTGTTAGGCTGGAAAAAAAATTCATTTGGAATCATTCAAGCAGCTACCTCAAAAGGAATCTCTTCGGATTTAAAAACATGGTTACCCATAGATAGCCTTCAAACCATTGCAATTAATACGTTGCACGATTCTATTTCCCCAAATTTGTCAACAGAACTGGAGCGCATTGACGCAAGACCTTCAAAAGGAATTTTAAAGTTTGTTTTTTTGGATGACTATTGGGAAGTTCAGTTGGATGGTGCAACAGGAAAAGTAATGAACATCAACAGAAGGCGGTCAGACATCATAGAAAATATACATGATGGGACGATACTTGATGTGCTGTTTAACACAAAAAATGATCAGTTCAAATTATCCTACACAACTATCATGGGACTAGCGTTGCTCATGTTGACTTTATCAGGTTTTTGGCTC
>CANLED010000241.1 GCA_947489175.1 Chitinophagaceae bacterium
GTAAGGTAAAGAAAAACAATTCCTTGAAAACCAAAAAATGCAAACAACAACATAACCGCACTGTACGATAAACCAAAAAATTTGGCAAAAGGCCATGTTACAAAAACAATAAATTGGGTTTGTGTTCCCCACGCACTGAACCAGGATTCTGCATTAATAGCTTTTCTGTAATATTCACCAGAATCAGACCTGTTGTTAATGGTATAAATAATATACACCAGAAACAACAACATATGCATTATAAACAATACATCAATGTAGAATTTTTTAGGTGCCTCAATTTTTTTTAGCCATGCTTTTCGCTGTACCAGATAAATACCAATAATGAAAAAAAGAAGTATGGCTATGTCCATCTTGTCTTTATGCTTTTGGGATTATGAATTGTAAAGATGCTTATAATATGCGTAGGTCATTTTCAATCCTTCGTCAATATTCATTTCTGCCCTGTAAAAGAAATCTTTTGTAACGCTGCTGATGTCCGCCAACGATTGTTCTACATCTCCTTTTCTTCCGGGTTTGAAATCAGGTTCTAAAGTTGAACCAACTACACCAGCTATGATGTTCCAAAGTTCAAGGATTGATGTTTTTTCACCACAGGCTACATTATAAATTTTTTCTGCTTTATTTGAAAGCATTGCTTTCACACAAATTTGCACCACATTGCTAACATGGGTAAAATCCCTGCAAATACTGCCATCTCCATAAATTTCAGGTTGTTTACTTTCTAATGCTGCTTTAAAGAATCTTGGTATAACAGCAGCATAAGCTCCTTCAGGATTTTGTCTTGCACCAAACACGTTGAAAAAACGAAAACCCGTTGCATGAAAATCATAAACCCTTCCGAATAATTCAGCATGTTCTTCGGTCATGTATTTTGAAAGTGCATAAGGTGATAATGGTCTACCAATTTTCAATTCTGTTCTTGGCATTACATCAGAATCACCGTATACAGCAGATGATGAGGCATAAATCATTTTTTTGATGCCTGCATTTTTCGCAGCAACAATTACATTCAAGAAACCACTTACGTTGGCGTGGTTGGTGGCTATAGGATCATTGATGGACCTAGGAACAGAGCCCAACGCGGCAAGGTGACAAACATAATCGATGTTTATCATGGCATTTGTGCAATGTTCCTTATTCGTGATGTCACCTTCCATGATTTCTAATGCAGGAAAATGTGTTAGGTGTTCAAGATTTTCTCTGAATCCCAATGAAAAGTTATCGAGGATTCTAACCTTCAAGGCACCATGTGTAAGCAAATATTCTGCGATATGAGATCCGATGAAACCTGCTCCACCTGTGATTAGGAATGATTTGTCTTCTAGAGGGACGTTGTGCCAAGTGGATGAATTATAAGGCATTGTTTAGTTGTTTAGTTGTTTAGTTGTTGAGGGGTTTAGAGGGTTGAGAGGGTTGAGGAAGTTTAGGAGGTTGAAGTGTGTGAAGGGGTTGAGAAAGTTGAGAGGGTTGAGAAAGTTTAGTTGTTGATGCCACGAGGTATTTTACCAAAAAGCTGTAACCAAAGACTCCCCTCCTGGACAGGAGGGGTGGACTCTGGCGAGGCGCCGAAGGTGTCGAGACAGAGGCCGGGGTGGTGGAATTAAATTGAAGGATCTCCACCACCCCGTCTCCAGACACTCGCTTCGCTCGGTCTGGATCCACCCCTCCTGTCCAGGAGGGGAGTCTTTGATGGGGGAAGCCTGCATTTTAACATGCTAATTTTCAATGAATTACAAAGAAGTCATTATAAGCTCAGCGAAGGAACTCACCTGAACTCGCTCGAAACCATTGGGAATTAAACCCTAAACCTTAAACTAAAAACTACTTCTTCTTATCCGAGTGATAATACGCATACCCATACTTTCGCTTGTAAGCATAGTAGCCATACTTGTATCCATAATAACCTTTGCTTCTTATTCCATTGAAAATTACAGCCATTTTTGGAAATATTCCACTTGTATGCCAGTTTTCAATTTCAATGACTTGTTCTGTGATGGTAAATTGGGACCTCGTTACAACAAGGGTAATATCTACTTTACTGGTGATTAACTGTGCATCTGCTACAATACCATAAGGAGGAGTATCCACCACAATGACATCGTAGTTTTTATAAAGGTTTTCAAATAATTCTTCCATTTTTGGACTGCTCATTAATTCTGATGGGTTTGGAGGAATTGGACCGCTGGCGAAGAAATAGAAATTTTCATCTCCTGCAATCATCTGAGGCAGGTCTTCAAATTCAGCTTTTCCTATCAAGTAATGGGTTAGTCCCTTTATTGGTTTGAAACCAAATCTAGATGAAAGTTTAGGCCTGCGTAAATCGAACTCCATCAAGGCTACCCTTTTTCCTTGTAAAGCAAAACTACGCGCAAGGTTGGCTGATATAAATGACTTACCCTCACCACTCATGTTGGAGGTGAGCATAATCACAAAAGGTTTGTCTGGTTTGATGTAAAATGCTAAATTAGCCCTCAGGTTTCTAATTTGCTCTCCAAAAATTGAACGTTCCTTACCTCCTACCTCCAACAAGCTACCTGACTTCGTTTCTACTTGTTCCAATTCAGCCAATACTGGTACGCTGAGCATTTGCTGGAGCTGAAACTTGGAGATTATTTTTTTGTTTAGTATCTCTCGGATGAACGTAAAAATTAGTGGAATCCACATTCCAATGAAGAATGCTCCAAACATGATTTCTTGACGGAGTGGACTCAATGGCTTGGATGGAATTCTTGCGGGGGTAATGACGGAGCACTTTACCGACACAGATGCCAAGGCAATGTTGGCTGTTTCTCTTTTTTGAAGTAAATCCAAATAACTTGTCTTGATATTTTCAATGCGCATTTTTTCAATCAATGCTTTTTCATCAAGTTTTGTTTCAGTTTCTACTTCATTGTTTGTTTCCCTTAGTTTCTGTCGAAATTTATTTTCTTCTTGTTCAATTTTTTGTCTGTATGTTCTTAATTGAGAACTCATACGGGTTCTCATGTCTTCAATCTTACTTTCGATTGCAATGAGCTTTGGATTTTGTGCTGTTACTGTGTTCGACAACCTTTCTCTTTCTATGTTCAATTGCATGTATTGCCCTGCCAATGATTGAAGATAATTGTCTGACAGACCGGTCATTGACCATTTCTGGTCTGCATTATTTTGGTTCGACAACATTTCTTCGATGAATGACAATCCATTTTTCTGAAGTTCAATTTGCTTTAGTTGAACATTATACTCCTGCAATTTTGCCAAGTATAAACTTCCTTCTTTTGTGCTAGCAACATTTCCTTTTTTGTCGACAATGCCACCTGATATTGCGTCCAAAGAATCTAGTTCATCTGAAATTTGTGTTACTTTTTGTTGGATGAAAGCAGCAGTTTGTCTAAGCGATTTTGTCTTTTCTTTCAACATTTGATCACTGTAATTTTCAATCAAATATTTAAAAACATCAATTGCACGTTGAGGAACGTGATCTTGTATTGACATATTTATTACATTGCTGCTGGATGAAGAGGAAACCTTCAATGAACTCGCTAGTCCGAATGCTTCAGATTCTGCATTGTTTTCGTAACAAGTAAACTTGTTTGAGGTAGATTTCCCAACTTTCTTCAACATTACTGTAACACCGTTGATGCGAAAGGGATTTCCGAATGTGCCACTTCCTTTTTGATTACCACTAACCCAGGTAAAATTTTGTCCTTTTGGAAAAACCTCAAATGACAATAAACTTGTATTTGAACTGTCTTTTTCTATGATTTTCCATGAATAGGTTTGATAGAGGTCTTTGTCGAGGAAACGTCCATCAGCTTTGGTATGATAATTAAGCCCCATGCTGTCTACTACCCTTCTAGACAATGCAGGAGACTTCAAAATGGCTACCTGGTTATTTAGCGGATCACGTGTTGAAAATAATGCTTTGCCTATTGAAACTTCTTGGTCTTCTTCAACTACGATTGATGTTGATAATTCAAAAATATCAATTTGATACCTAAGGTAGATACTGGCCAAAATAGCGCATACAATGGCAGCAACTATCATATAAGGCCAAACAGATAATACTCGCCTATATTGTATATCTAATATCTTTTTACTGGTATTTTTTTCTACCAGTTCAGCAGTATTTTTCAGATTAGGATATGATTCCCAGGGATTTTGATCCTGTTTGTCCATGTATATAAATTAACGGTGGATATTTATTTTGTTAAGGCTATAAAGCTAAGGAGCAATGCCAA
>CANLED010000242.1 GCA_947489175.1 Chitinophagaceae bacterium
AGGTAAAATTTATTTTGATTTAAATGAATTTAGGTCAAAAAATAATTCTGAGGAAGTTGCCATTGTTAGGTTAGAACAGATTTATCCATTACCTGTAAATCAGTTGGAGGTTTTGAAAACTAAATATGGAAATGCAGCATGGATATGGGTTCAAGAAGAGCCATTAAACATGGGTGCTGCTTCCTTTTTGCGCATGAACTTGCAAAATATTCAGTTCGATATCATCAGCAGAACAGCAAGTGCTGCTACAGCAACTGGTTTCAGCAAAGTGCATGCCGCAGAGCAAGAAACAATAATTAAAAAAGCCTTTACGTTCTAAATAATTGAATCAATCAAACGAAAAGTATGATAGAAATTAAAGTACCAACTGTAGGAGAGTCAATCAATGAAGTGAGTCTTGCAAAATGGGTTAAAAAGGATGGACAATGGGTTGAACGAGATGAAGTACTTGCTGAAATTGAAAGCGAAAAAGCAACCTTTGAAATCAATGCAGAGCAAGCTGGTATTTTAAAAATTATTGTACAGGAAGGAGAGACTTTAGCCATTGGAGATCTAGTTTGTACTATTGATGACAAAGCAGAACGACCTGCTTCAGCTGTTGAAGTTAAACCGGTGGTTGCTACAAAAACTGAATCTGCACCTGCTCACAAAACAGATGTAAAAGCCAGTCCCGTTGCCGCTGCAATCATTGCAGACAAAAAAGTAGATGCAAAGTCAATTTCTGCATCAGGTTCTGGTGGCAAAATATTAAAACAGGATGTCATAGAAGCCTTGGCGCAGCCAGGAAGAAAAACAGGCACTGTTCTATTTAGCAGGGAAGAAAGAAACGAAAAGATGAGTCCTCTGCGTAAAACGATTTCTCGCAGGTTGGTTGAAGCTAAAAACACAACTGCGATGCTTACTACTTTCAACGAGGTTGATATGGGTAAGATCATGGAAATAAGAACTCAATACAAAGATAAGTTCAAAGAAGCCCACAGTGTTAACTTAGGCTTTATGAGCTTTTTTACAAAAGCATGTGCTTTTGCCTTGCAAGAATGGCCTGCCGTCAATGCTTATTTGAACAACGATGAATTAATCTATCATAATTATTGCGATATTTCAATAGCGGTTTCTGCTCCAAAGGGTTTGGTTGTACCCGTAATTAGAAATTCGGAAAGTCTATCCATGGCAGAAATAGAAAAAAAGGTTGTTGAGTTAGCCACTAAGGCACGTGATAATAAACTCAGCTTAGAAGAAATGCAAGGTGGTACTTTTACCATCACCAATGGCGGTGTATTTGGATCTTTGATGAGTACACCAATCATCAATATTCCTCAATCTGCCATTTTAGGCATGCATAAAATTGAAGAAAGAGCAATGGTAATTAAGGGACAAATAGTTGCCCGTCCAATGATGTATCTTGCATTAAGCTACGATCACCGTGTGATTGATGGAAGAGAAAGTGTTGGTTTTCTGGTTAGGGTGAAGGAATTGTTGGAAAATCCAGCGTTGCTACTCTTTGGGAAAGATCCAGTGAAGTCGTTGCTCGAATTGTAATTCAGTAAAAAAATAATACCATGGCAGGGATGAATGCTTATTTCATTTCGTATCAGAAATCAGCGTCATCCATTATATCATCCTTTAGGGGAGATGAGCCTTTTTCTGTAAATATCAAAAAGTATTTCAAGCAACATCCAAAGCATGGATCTAGGGATAGGAAAAACATTGCTGATTTGTGTTTTGGTTTCCTCAGAATAGGAAAATCCGCGGATTCCTACACTACCGAAGATCAGATGTTGATAGGATTTTTTCTAACCCACCAACAGGATAACGGTTATCTAGAATTTAGTAAACCAGACTGGTTATTGAAAATGGGCGAGGATATTAGCGAAAAATTGAATTTTATCATTTCTATTTTCCCAGCATTTAATCCATCACTCATATTCCCTTTTACTGCAGAAAAAAGTGGAATTATAAATGAAGATGAGTTTATTCATTCATTGTTGGCAAAGCCAGCATTTTTTATAAGAATTAGACCCAATAGAAGGAAAAATGTTCTTGAAGGTCTCAATAAGGCAGAAATAACCTATGATGAGATCTCTGAAGATTGTTTGCGTATTGTAGGAAGCACAAATATTGACTCCGTTGGAATATTGAATCGAGATTACGTTGTTCAAGATATGAGTTCTCAAAAAACAGCATCCTCTTTTCCTTTTTTATCAAAAGAAAAAATACAAATTTGGGATGCTTGTGCTGCGAGCGGTGGAAAATCTATCATGCTTTATGATCATTTTCCACATGCACAATTGTATGTATCAGACGTCCGTACATCTATACTAGAAATCTTAAAAGAACGCCTTAAACAGGCTGGAATTCGTGCAGCTAATATTTTTCAAGCGGATTTAGAAGATGCTTACAATGACCATATAATCAAGAAAAGCATTCCGAAACAAGGGTTTGACTTGATTCTAGCAGATGTACCTTGTTCAGGGTCTGGAACATGGGGAAGAAATCCAGAAGGATTAAGGTTTTTTAATGAAAGAGAGCTTCTTGTTCTGCACAAAAAGCAACTAAATATTTTAAAACGATTAGTACCTTATTTAAAACCAGGAGGGTACCTTGTATACATCACCTGTTCCATTTTTAAAGTTGAAAACGAAAAGGTAGTAGAAGATCTGCTGGCTTGTTCTGGGTTGGAATTAGTGAGTCAACAACTAATTTCTGGGGTAAATGAAGGTGCTGATTCATTATTTACAGCTTCCTTTACTTTGAAACCCTGATTGTTCCTGAATTTATGCCATCAAAATATTGCAAAAAATAAAGACCTATAGGGAGTGATTCTAATTGATCTAGGATAAAGTAATGATATTCATTTTCAATGGTGTCGAAATTATAGTGACGGATAAATTTCCCATCAATGCCCAATAAATTAAAGTTGATTTTCCCGTTAGAAATTCCTTTGTAGACAATGGTAAATTTATTGGAAAAAGGGTTGGGGAATGCTTTTATTAAGTTAGTTTTTAAAATTAACTTAGCCTCTTTGATTTTCCTCTCTTTTTCTAGGATTGAAAACGCCAGACGCATGTTAGGAATTCCATATCCAGTTCTATTATCTGGCTTATCATAGTGATCGGCACTTTGTTTAACAGCATTGATAATTTCTTTGTTGTTAAACTCTGGGAAAGCCTGCCATAAACAAGCGATCAATCCTGCTAGATTTGGATTTGAAAAGGATGTTCCATTTCCCTGACCTACCGTACCATTCAAGTTAATGAGAAAGGTATTCCACCCAACAGAAGTCACGTCAGGCTTAACCCTTCCGTCTCCAGTAGGGCCATAACTCGAAAATGAAGCAACTTGTTTATTTACGTTTATGGCACCAACTGACAATACCTCTGCAACATCAGCGGGGGCAATTATGAACTTCCATTTTCTCCCACCTTCATTTCCAGCACTATTGGTAACAATCATACCTTTTTGAGAAGCGATAGTAGCAGCTCTGCTAACTATCGTTTTTTTTCCATTCATGTCGGCATAAGTATAATTAAATGAGGGGTCGTCAAATTCGCTATAGCCCAAAGAAGAGGTAATGATGTCAACACCTAAGCTATCAGCACGTTCAGCAGCAGCAGCCCAATTTTGTTCCTCTATAGGAAATTCTGATGCAACATCTTCTGTCCTGTAAAGATAATAACTTGCTCTGGGCGCAGATCCTACATAGCTACCAGGTATGTTGGCTCCAAGAATTGATAGGCACCACATCCCATGTATGTCGTCTTCATTAACAGAATTGCTTTTTTCTACAAAATCCCAAGTACCTAATATTTTGTTATTTAACCGAAGGCTATCAAAAGCAGCAATATTTTGGTATTTGGCAAATCCAGCGTCTAGGACAGCTATTTTAATACCATTTCCTTGCAAACCTTTATTATGAAGAAATTCTCCTTCGTGTAAATAAATTTGAGCACCGGCACTACCATAGTTCAAGGTATTGGCCAAATTTGAAAGAGCTTCAATATTGGTTTTTTTTGACAGCATACCTTGTACGCCTTGGTCTTTTGTAGCGCTATTTAATTTTTTAGCAATAGCATACTGGTTTTTAACAAAAGCAAATTTTCGAATTTTAGCCAATGCAGCTTGATCTGTTGTTTTGATCAATACTTGATTGAGCCATTTTGACGTATTTAATATTTCAACATTTCCTGAAAGTTTAATGCTGTCA
>CANLED010000243.1 GCA_947489175.1 Chitinophagaceae bacterium
TGAAAAAAAACCACTCCCAATTACGAAGAAGACAACAGCAGTATACCTCAAAAAATTTACCCGGATTTCCCGGCTTCTCCTTGTGACAACTTTACCCCACAATTCCGATTTCCGGGTATCGGAGTTCTCGTATACAGCAACATTGAACCCTTTGATCATATTTACAGCAAGATCAATTTCTTTCTTTTTTTCGGGAAAGTCCTCCTTTAGCTGTGCAAGCGAGTAGTTAGGTTCTAATTTTCCCGCTAAAATTTCCCTGAAATGATCATCAAATACAAAATCGTGAGCAGTAAAAGTTTTATAATTTTCGAAATTCATCAGTTTGTGGCCGTATTTTATTAGAAGAGTGATGTAGAAGTTTATTCTGGACAGAAAAACTCACTTTTTTGTTTTTATTTTCACTTTTTTCTAATTCTACCGACAAATAGTACATAATATGGGACGAAATGTACCCCAATCCTAATATATGGGTTACAATGCAGAACCTTCCTGAAAAATTG
This sequence comes from Chitinophagaceae bacterium, assembly GCA_947489175.1. GTDB lineage: Bacteria > Bacteroidota > Bacteroidia > Chitinophagales > Chitinophagaceae > Pollutibacter. The sequence goes on from CANLED010000243.1 coordinate 501, forward strand.
ATTCGTAATTATTTTTTCTTCTGTGGTAAAACTCTCTCCGCTTCATTGCGGATAGATGTGACCGATCTATAAACTGATTTATAGCAGGAATCAACTGAAATGTTCAGAATAGAAGATATTTCTTTATAACTAAATCTCTCAATAAACCTTAGATTAATAATTTTTTGCTGCTTTGGATTAAGCTTTTTTATAATTGCCATCATGGTTTGATGAAGCTGATCTCTCTTTTCCTCAGATTCATTTTCTTTCTGAGCACTTTCGTAGTTAAAATATCCTTCCGGAAATGTTGGACAAAGAATAAATTTTTTCTGTTTTTTGAGCTCTAGGTATAACTCATGTCGAAAAGATTGGATTAAATAACCGGACATATTGTTTACCGGGCCTAGCTTCTTCCTTTTTTTCAGAAAATACCCGAAAATATTCTGAATGGAATTCTCAATAGCATCTGTATTAGAAGTGTATTTAAATCCAAAATTGTATAAAAGATCAAAATGGTCTTTATAGATAATGGATAGGGAATCCTGGTTATCTTGAGAAATAAACATTTCCCATAATTCAATATAATAACTATTTTGAGAAATAGGCATATGCGTTAACTTAATATGAATTTAATTATTTTTTGGTATATAATCCAAAAAAATGTTAACGTATAATTAACGTACATCTGGTTTTTCGATACACCATATGCTGCTCTATAATCATTCAAATACTGGCTTATGTATCTTTTTAAGGGTATTTACAGGAATTTTGATCACTTTACGGTCGTAAGTTAAAAGTCCGTTCGATTCTCCCTGAACATCAGTTGTCTGTGTATAAACTGCGGCACTAATACCTACTTCTCGTTTTTGTCTGATTATCTCCGTAAATTTTTTACGATAGGCATCGGTCAGTTTTTCAGTATTCTCGTAGCTCTGATAGCCCCAACCTGTTGCATTTGCGTTCCATAAATGGCCTTTTATGGCATATCCGATTCCACCGTATTCACCCACTACAATCGCCCGGTTTTGCATGTTCTTTGGGGCTTTAGGAATAGCTTCATACGTATGTATGTCATAAACATCTCCAAAATCGAGTAATGTCCATCCGCTTACGGAATTAATTAGCCTGGTTTTATCTAATCCTCTAACATATTCGGTAAGTCGGCCAGTCTCATATTGCCCCCAACCCTCATTAAATGTAACCCAACTAACCACACTGGGATGATTATAAAGCATACGGATTATCCTACGGTATTCAAGCTCAAACTGCGCTGCGGAAGACGCTTTTTTAAAAATATCGCGTGTACCTGATGGTCCTGTAAACTGTGCAGTTCGTGTACCTTTTGGAGTGCTTCCTGAAGCAGGCATATCCTGCCAAATCAATAAGCCTAGTTTATCTGCATTGTAATAATAGCGTGCGGGCTCTACTTTCATGTGCTTCCTTAGCATATTGAATCCTGCATCTTTCAAAAATTTCAGGTCAAACAGCATAGCCTCTTCACTAGGGGGTGTATGCAATCCATCGGGCCACCATCCTTGGTCAAGTGTACCGTTTTGAAAAAGAGGCTTGTTATTAAGGTACATCACTGGCTGATTATTTATCCCTTTACCTAACGCCATTTTCCGCATTCCGAAATAACTATCTACAACATCAAGGGGATTGCCTACTGTTTTTATATCCTCAAATGCCAGTTCTTTTACTTTAACTTGTTTTTCATCCTTCACAGGAACTTCAAGCTTGTAAAGTTGAATTTTGAGGTCATAAAGAAATGGATCGTCCGGCGACCACAGATGTTGTAATGGGATTTTTAAAACAGCCTCATTGTTTATAGGAGACAAAACAGTTGCAATTTCTTGTCCTTTAGATAGAACTGTAAGTTTGACACCATATCCATTACCATAAAAAGCATAATTTGTATGTGTTTCAATGGTAACTTCTCCCCTATCAATATTTGGAGTTACTTTAAGTTCTTCAAGAAACAGTTCTGGACTGACGGGTTCTAACCAGACAGTTTGCCATATACCAGAAACAGCAGAGTACCAAATGCCTCCATCAACAAGTCTTTGTTTTCCTGTTGGAATTTCTTCCCAGGTTGTAGGATCATATACCGATAAAACCAATTTATTTTCACCAGGTTTCAGATATTCAGTTATGTCAAAAAAGAAACTATCAAACCCTCCTTTATGTGAACCCACTAGTGCATCATTTACAAATACATGTGTTTCATAATCGACTGCGCCGAAATTCAGAATGATGTTTTGTTGGCTCCATTTCTCAGGAATTGAAAAGGTTTTTTTATACCAAATTCTGCTAGCAGGATCAACTTTTTTTCCAACTCCAGAAAGTGCAGATTCTACGCAGAAAGGAACCAATATCTTTCCTTGATAGGCGTTTGGCGCTGCTTCATTTTTAGGTGTAATGGAATAATCCCACAAACCATTTAGGTTAAGCCAATTTTTACGACTGAACTGAGGGCGAGGATATTCATTCAATACGCTTTCAGGCCTAACCGCTTCACCCCATGTTGTCATTATTCTGCCCCCAGCAGGTTTCCATGATAGCGGACTATTATTATTGGTTGGTTTCTGTTCATCTGATGTTATTACAGTACTTTTATTTATTGTCTTACTACAGGAGAAAAGAAAGATTGCTATTGCTAAAAAATATCTATTCATAATTGTTTTTTTTATCGACTTATTATTTCTGTTATCATCTTCTTGATATTAATCCCACTTATCGGTTCGAAATGGACTTGCTGGTAATTTTTCTTTATTGAACAAACTGCAGTTGGGATTATTTTCCCAGCCATACCTAACGGCAACAGGTTCTTTAACAAAACTGCTGTAAACAACAACTTTCCCATTTATAATAGAAGCGCTTGCATCATAAAAGCGTTTATCAAGGCCAGCAATTTTAAATCCCAGTAGCTCTTTCATACTCGATTGCAATCCGCTACCAATATTATTGAATGATAAAATTGCTTTACTGTTTTCTACCTTCATCGACGTAAATATTGGCCCCTGCGAAACCATGTCCTTTTGTTTATAAGCAATATCCAGTGCTTGTAAAGACAATCTGTAACCAACATCCTGCTTATTCAAGGGATGTATGTCTTTTTCCATTCCAATATCTATCGTTACAGCCATCCCGGTATTTTTGTCAGCGAGATAGGTTTGTAACATAGATTCTCTCATATCCGGCCAGAATAGTTGGGATTCAAAATTAGGAAGCTGAACAAACAAGAATGGAAAGTTCCCTTGATTCCAATCTTCTCTCCAGCTGCTGATTATGTTTGGAAGAAACTGCCTGTAATCAATTGCATTTTGTTTGGATTTAGAATTGGCTTCTCCTTGGTACCAAATGACTCCTTTGATTGCGTATAAAGTAAAAGGGTAAATCATGTAATTGTAGAGAGAAGATATTGAATAAGGATCCCTACTCATTGGTCTAAATAAATTGGGCTTAGCTTTAGTTGTGTCACCAGATTCTACCGCTTTTTGGTATTCCAGCAACTGGGTATTATAATTAATCAACCCTTTTTCATCACTGATTTTACTAATAGCAGGGTATGCTTCAACCTCCTTTTTCCCGGCGTCCACACGCATCAATGCTTTTCTGCTTGTCCAAGCCTCTATCCTCGTAGCATTCCACCCAGCGTCAATCAAGCCAATTGGGACATTGATTTCTTTGTATAATTCTCTGCCAAAAAA
>CANLED010000244.1 GCA_947489175.1 Chitinophagaceae bacterium
CCAATTGTATTGAATGCTATCAGGCTTGCTTTCATCAATGCTGTAAAAATCATAAGAGGGCAACAGGTGTACGTGGGTTACTCCAAGTTCTTTAAGATGATCTAGTCCGGTTGATTGTGCCGCGCCATTGGTAGTATTGGTCTCAGATAAACCAAGAAATTTGCCTTTTTGTTTGATACCTGAATTTTTGTTGATGCTTGCATCCCGTACATGAAGTTCATAAACAACAGCATCCGTAGGCAATCCACCTATTCCTAATTTCAATTCATTTCTCGTACTAAATTTAGGAGACTTGTCTTGCTGCCATGCATACGGGTCAGAATCTTTCAAATCCAATACCATGGCACGTTTGCCATTGGTTCCTACCGCTTTGGCATAAGGGTCTGGAACTTCATCATGCCATTTTCCATCAATTAAAACACGAAAAACGTAATAGATATTTTTGAGGTCGCGGTCGATTTTTTTAATCCATGTACCCTGCTTGCTTTTAAACATTTCATAAGAGGCGATTTGATCATTTCCCAAAGCACTTTTATAAAAAACAAGTTCTGCTTTTTGGGCGATTGGACTCCATATTTTGAAAGATGAGGAGGAATTTGAGTACTGTAAGCCCAAGTCCGAGCCATTATAAAATGGATACAATTTTTCGTCTGTATATTGGCTAAAAATAGTGGTGCTTTGCATGATAATTACAATTAATATCAAGAATCTTTTATGGAAACAAAACATGACGGTAAGGTTTTCATTGGAAAGATAGCTTTTTTATAGTTTAAAGTTTATTGTTTAAAGTTTAATTGCAAGTCAATATTTTTAAACTTTAAACCAAAAACTTTACACTTAAATATTTTGAAGTTCAATAGTTTAAAGTTTATTTGCAAGTCAACACTTTTAAACTATAAACTTTCAACTATTCAACTCAATGTGTTTCAGGGGCAAGAGACCAATGCTCAGGAGATCTCCAGAGGCTTGACAACAGCAATTCTCTCATGAAGAAAAACTCTTTTGGCAACCTATCAAACATCCTAGAAAACAGCTCTTCATGGGCCAAGATTTCTTTTTTCCAAGCCTCTCTGTCAACATCCATTACATCATCATATTGTTCAATGTTATAATTTAAATTACCCCAATCGATATCATTGAATTTTGGCATCCATCCTATTGGACTTTCAATGGCAGAAACTTCCCCATTGACCCTTTCAACCACCCATTTAAGCATCCGCATGTTTTCGCCGAAACCTGGCCATAAGAACTTTCCATTTTCATCTTTCCTGAACCAATTGACTCCAAAAATTCGGGGTGGATTTGGGAGGTTTCTGCCCAATTGTAGCCAGTGGTTGAAGTAATCCGCCATGTGATAGCCACAGAAAGGGAGCATGGCAAAAGGATCGCGTCGAACTTTACCCAATTCACCAAAAGCAGCAGCTGTTGTTTCCGACCCCATGGTAGCAGCCATGTAAACGCCGAAATTCCAGTTAAAAGCTTGGTAAAGTAATGGGATGGTTGTGCTTCTTCTTCCTCCAAAAATAAATGCACTGATGGGCACTCCGGATGGATTTTCCCAATCTGGGTCGATACTCGGACATTGATAAGCAGGTGCAGTAAACCTCGAATTGGCATGTGCTACTGGTTGTCCAGACGCAGGATCATGCAGTTGATTTTTCCAGTTGTATATTTTCTCGGGAACCTTTTCTGTTAGCCCCTCCCACCAAACATCGCCATCTGGCGTTATGCCGACATTTGTAAAAATGCTGTTTTTTGACAATGCGGCGATGGCATTGGGATTGGTTTTTTCATTTGTGCCGGGTGCAACCCCAAAATAACCATTCTCAGGGTTGATGGCATAAAGCCTGCCATCTTTCCCTGGTTTTATCCATGCAATATCATCCCCAACTGTGGTTACTTTCCACCCTTTCATATCTTCAGGAGGAATTAACATGGCAAAATTGGTTTTACCACAGGCACTTGGGAAAGCAGCAGCTACATAGGTTTTTTCTCCCTTAGGATTTTCAACGCCAAGAATCAGCATGTGTTCAGCCAACCAGCCTTCTTCTTTGGCCATGACTGAGGCTATACGCAGGGCAAAACACTTCTTGCCAAGCAAGGCATTGCCCCCATATCCAGATCCGTAAGAGGCAATTGCACGGTCTTCTGGGTAATGAACAATGTATTTTGTGGTTGGGTTGCAGGGCCATGGAATGTCTTTTTGATTTATGTCAAGTGGTGCCCCCAAAGAATGCAAACATTTAATAAATTCTCCATCAGTTCTTAATATTTCCAACACTTTGTCACCTACTCTTGTCATGATATGCATGTTAACCACAACATAAGCTGAATCAGTTATTTGAACACCAATTTTCGACAATGGTGATCCCAGCGGTCCCATACAAAAAGGAATTACATACATAGTCCTTCCCTTCATAGATCCAGCAAAATGTGCGTTCAATTTAAGTTTCATCTCTTTGGGATCCATCCAATTGTTTGTTGGACCAGCATCCTCTTTCCTTCTGCTGCAAATGAAGGTTTTGTCTTCTACCCTGGCAACATCGCTTGGGTCGGAATTGCACGCAAAACAATTAGGCCAGCGTTCTGGATTAAGTCTTGTGAATGTTCCCGTTCCCACTAAAAAATCACATAACCCATCATATTCTTCTTGAGAGCCGTTGCACCAAACAATACTTTTTGGTAAAGTCAGCTTAGCTATTTCATCTACATAACCAAATAAAGCAGCATTATTTTGCATAGAAGGTGGCATGATTGTTGATTTTAAATAAAAAATTTGAATAACCTCTTGAGTGATGATTTCCGATAAATTTCTTTCCAATTTTAACCCAATTAACTGAGTCTATTTATACAAAATGGCAAAAAATTAAAAAGAACATACACTTTTTTATTATATAATAAATTTGAATAACATGGTGATTATGAACCAAACAACCTTAAATTATTCAAAAAATCATTATATTGTAAGCTCAAACGAATCTTATAAAGATGAAAATGCTTGCCCCCAAAAATGTGACACCCAACAAGAAAATTATCATTGGAATTGGGCTATTGATTTTACTGTCAGGATCAGTGTATTTTGCCATGACACAAACTAGCCAAGAAGAGGCTATCCCTGATGTAGTTGATTTCAATTATCATGTTCGTCCCATACTTTCAGACAGGTGTTTTAAATGCCATGGTCCGGATGCAAAAGCAAGAAAGTCAGGTTTGAGATTAGATACAGAAGAGGGTGCGTTTGCTGCCTTAAAAGATGATCCGGCTCATCATGTGTTAGTAGCAGGAGATCCACTTCAGTCTGCCATGTACACTAGGATGATTAGTACTGATACATCAGAGGTAATGCCTCCCCCATCGTCTAATTTATCACTTACAAAAAGCGAAATAGAAATCATAAAAAAATGGATATCCCAAGGGGCTAAATTCAAAAAACATTGGTCATTTTTACCCCCTGAAAAGACAGAAGTGCCTGAAGTTGATGAAGATTTAAATCCAGTAAATCCTATTGATAATTTCATTTTTTCAAAGCAAGACAAATTGGGATTAACGCCAAATAAAGAAGCTGATAAAGAAGCTTTGTTGAAAAGGGTTTGCATGGATATTACAGGGTTACCACCAACCATTGAACAACAAGATCGGTTTTTGAAAGACAATTCTCCAAAAGCCTATGAAAAGATGGTGGATGAATTGTTGGCTGACAAACATTACGGAGAAAAAATGGCAATACAGTGGCTTGATTTAGCGAGGTATGCAGATAGCCATGGGTATCAAGACGATGGATACAGAACCATGTGGCCATGGCGTGATTGGGTAATCAATGCATTCAATAAAAACTATCCATTTTCTACTTTTTTAACTTGGCAAATTGGCGGAGATCTATTGCCAAATCCAACCAGAGAGCAGATTTTAGCCACAGGTTTTAACAGGAACCATAAGATAACCCAAGAAGGTGGAATTATAGATGAAGAATACCGCATAGAATACGTAACTGACAGAACCAACACATTTGGAAAAGCATTTCTAGCCATCACGCTAGAGTGTGCAAAATGCCATGACCATAAATACGATCCTGTTTCGCAAAAAGAATATTACAGCATGTTTGCGTTTTTCAATCAGGTGAAAGAAAAGGGTTTGGTAGGAGATATTGGATTAGCATCACCGGGAGATCCACCCAT
>CANLED010000245.1 GCA_947489175.1 Chitinophagaceae bacterium
AGAAGTTGTTTGGTAGAGAGGCACTGCCCTTGATCCAGTTACAGGATCTGCTGATTGTCCTGCATGCAATTGCAACGTTTCAAAATGTAATGTATGAGCCATAAAATTAAATTGGTTTATTAGTCTACAAATCTAGTAGGAATAGCATAAATAAAAAAACTTATTTCATAATTTTCAATAATATTTTGGACATTCATTAAATTGAAAGACTTGTATCTTTACTCATTAATTAAAAAAATTTAAGTGTTTTCAAAAGAATTTGAAGAAATAGTTCAGCGACGACGGTCAAACAGAAGGTTCGACAAATCAATACATTTAGAAGATGATGTCATCAAACGCAGTTTAGAAAGGGCCATTCTTTCACCCAACAGCAGCAACATGCAGTTGTGGGAGTTTTATTGGATAAAATCGGAAGTAGAAAAAGCGAAATTGGTTCCTTTGTGCCTTGGACAATCAGCAGCAAGAACGGCGGATCATTTCATGGTATTTGTAACCCGTAGGGATTTGTGGAAACTCCGTGCACAATGGAACTTACAAAAAATCAAACATGCTATTGGCGCACACACACCTACCAAACTACAAAAACGTGGTTTAGAATATTACGGAAAACTAATGCCCATAGTTTTTCAAAGGGATATTTTTGGCATTTCTACTTTGGTTAGAAAATGGATTTGTTTTTATAAGGGATTGTTCAAACCATTTATGAGAATGGGTGGAAATGCAGACCAGCGTGTGATTGTACACAAATCATGTGCCCTCGCCGCACAAACTTTTATGTTGTCGATCTCAGCAGAAGGTTTTGATTCTTGTCCTTTAGAGGGTTTTGATTCCAAAGGAGTGAAAAAACTGCTCAACTTACCAGCTGGTGCTGAAGTAAATATGATAGTGGCAATAGGAAAAGGGACTGAAGAAGGCGTTTACAACGAGAGACTTCGTGTTCCTTTTGAAGAAGTTGTCTTTGTGAAATAAAGTATCAATTATCCATCAAAAAAATAAATATTAACACATGAAAAAATCACTTTACATTATTGCAGTTGCGGTTGTTACAATTGGACTAATGAGTTTGCAATGGAAAAAAAATCATTACAACGTACTCGATAAATCTGCTGTCATTAGTTGTTTGAACATGGAAACACAGCAGGCTTATCAGCTAGAAGCATCTCAAAAACCATTTGCGAATATGCATCCCAGTCCTGTTACAGTGAATGCAGAAAACCTTTTGGGTGAAATGATTAAATATCCTTCTTCTGATGGAAAAAATGCCCAAGGATATTTCATCAGGTCAAAAAAGAAGTCAGACAAATGGTTGATTGTTATTCAAGAATGGTGGGGATTAAACGACAACATCAAATTGGAATCAGACAAGTATTATTCAGCCTTGGGTGATGTAAATGTCATTGCAGTTGATATGTATGATGGAAGCGTGGCAGCAACACCAGACAGTGCCATGAAACTCATGCGTGGTGCGAATATGGAGAGAATGTCTAATATTATAAATGCAACCATCAGTCATGTTGGCAAAGGTGCAAAAATTTATACTTTAGGCTGGTGTTTTGGAGGCATGTGGAGTTTACAAACTGCTATGCTTGCTGGTGCTCAGGCAAAAGGTTGCGTTATGTATTATGGTCGCCCTGAAACAAATTTAGAAAAGCTAAAAAATATCCAATGCGATGTTATTGGATTCTTTGGAAGCAAAGACAAGAGTCCATCACCAGAAATGGTTGATGAATTTGAAAAAAACATGAAATCTGTTGATAAAAAATTGAGCCGCTTCAACTATGATGCTGGACATGGCTTTGCCAATCCAAGCAACCCAAGCTTTGTAGCGGCTGCAAGGGATGACGCCTATGAAAAGACACTTGCATTTTTAAAATCGCATTAGTATCCTCTGATCTAAATAAGTTCCTGTTTATCAGGATTCCAAATTCATAGAATGCCGTATTTATTTTCAAAAAAATAGATACGGCTTTTTTGATATAATAATTGTGTCATAAAATGACATTTCTTAAATTTTAACATGACAAAATAATATACTTCATGGCTAAACAAATAGACTATTGACATTTTTTTTGATGGTAATTTGTAAAAAATTATAATTTAATAGGTTTCATTTTAATGCGTTTCTCAGAAAACAAAGACAAAAACTTTACGATTCCATTCGAAAAATAAAACCAAGCCACAAACAACTTTTTTATGAATAGAATTCAGATAGGCCTTACAGATTCAATTGTTATCATATTATACATCATTTTTTTAATCCTTGTCGGAATTTTCATCAGTAAAAAAAAGAGTACAGTTGGCAATGCGTCTTCAGAAGATCTTTTTTTGTCGGGAAGATCATTGCCTTGGTACAAGGTTGGCTTATCCATTTTTAGCACCAATGTGAGCCCATCAATGCTGGTAGCTAGTTTTGGTGCCGCTTACACCAGCGGGATGGTTTTGGCAAATTTTGACTGGCTAGCCTGGGTATTTCTAATGTTGCTCTCACTCTTGTTCATTCCAAGGTATTTGGCCAACAACATTTCAACAATGCCCGAATTTTTAATGAAGAGGTTTGGCAAAAAATCGCATACATTTTTCACCTATTTTTCAATGGTTTCTTCATTGGTTGTATGGTCAAGTTTTATGCTCTGTATTGGCGGTATTGTAATCAACCAATTGCTCGGGATACCTATCTACATCTCTGCCATTCTAATTGTAGCAATCGCGATGTCATACTCTGTTAATGGTGGACTTAGTTCAATTGTACACACAGGAATGGTTCAGTCGATTGTTTTAATTGCCATCTCCATGGTCATCTTCTTTTTGGGACTGAATAAAGTAGGTGGTGTAGAAAAACTTATTTCTTCGGTGCCTAAGGACTATTGGGTAATTTTTAAACCAACCAATGATCCTGTTTATCCTTGGCATGCGTTGATTTTGGGGTATCCAGTGATTGGTATTTGGTTCTGGTGTACCGACCAAACAATTGTGCAAAGAACATTGGCTGCAAAAAATGTAGACCAAGGCCAGAAGGGAACCCTCCTGATTGCTGCCTTAAAAATAGTGATGCCGATATTGTTCATTGTACCAGGAATCATGTGTTTGGTGCTTGTCAATCAAGGTGTATTTGCGCCATTGGCCAACCCAGACCATGCCTATATCACGATGGTTTATGGATTGCTGCCAACGGGAATTATTGGACTTGCATTGGGCACACTGTTGGTTTCCATTATCAATGATGTTGCTACTGGCTTGAGTTCATTTAGCACAGTTTTTGCCATGGATGTGTATGTGAAAAAAATAAATCCAACGGCTACATCAAAAGAGATAAACAGTGTGGGTAAAAAAATCATCTTATTGGCAGCAACAGTTTCTGTAATCATGGCAGTGCTTCTTTCTAAGTCAGACAAAGGTCTATTTGATTTAGGTCAATCACTATTAACCTATTTAGCGCCACCTGCGGCAACAGTTTTCCTGGTGGGGATTTTATGGAAAAGGGCCACACCAAGGGCTTCTGAACTTACGCTATACATAGGTACCTTTCTTTGTTTGTTGGCGGGATTTTGTCAGCTGACAGGATTTCCAACAAAAGAATTTTGGCCTCATTACATGTTGCTTTCCTTTTACATGATGGTGATTTTGGTGATTTTCATGATAACAGTTTCTCTGTTCACCAAACCACATTATGAACTTGTTATGTTGGTAGATCAGAAAGATCCATTGGTTATTGAAAAATCCAAAACAAGCAAATTGGTAAAACTACTATGGGTGGTCATTGCAATCTTGATGGCAGTTGTTTATATTCTGTTTAATTGATTTTAGAGCTTGATTTTTTTATAATTCTACAATTTCCTCAACACCTGCTTTGCCTTATTCAATTCTGCTAACAATGATTCATATGGTAGCTTCTGAACACTTGTTTTTTGATCAATAGACAGCGCAGCTGCAATGGCAGCTGATTGTCCAAGTATCATAAACACCGGTTCCATCCTAATTGATCCATAGGCAATATGCGAACTTGATAAACAAACGGGGACCAACAAGTTTGAACACTCTTTTTCCTTTGGAACAATCGCCCCATATTCAATAGAATAAGCTTTGTCTGGCCTCACTCCTATGTCACCTTCATTCTGAACAAAACCTTCTTTGGTAACAAACCGCTGTGTGTTGTGTGAATCTAAAGA
>CANLED010000246.1 GCA_947489175.1 Chitinophagaceae bacterium
GCTATTTGTGCTGCTTTTAAGATTTTAACATTTTCTGCATCTGCAAAAACCACACGTTTTGGATTTTTTCTTGCCTTGCTGCCCAATGCACGGATCAATTGATTGTCGATACCAAGCCTTTTATTCAACTCAATAACATAACCATCCCAGTCTGTTATTGGCTTCTGTGCTACTCCGCTTTCCATAGCTGCCTTCGCAACAGCTGGGGAAATGGTGCTGATTAAACGCGGGTCTAATGGCTTTGGGATGATATAATTTGGGCCGAATGAAATGTTGGATTCATTGTATGCCATTGTAACAATATCGGGTACTGCTGTTTTTGTTAATTCAGCCAATGCCCGTACTGCAGCCAGTTTCATGGCTTCATTGATGCTTGTAGCCCTTACGTCCAAAGCCCCACGGAAAATATAGGGGAATCCCAAAACATTGTTCACCTGGTTGGGGTAATCAGATCTTCCAGTAGCCATGATGATGTCTTCTCGCACTGATATAGCATCTTCCCACGTTATTTCTGGGTCTGGATTAGCCATGGCAAATACAATTGGCCTTGCCGCCATCACTTTCACCATTTCTTTACTAACTACATTTCCTTTACTCAATCCGACAAATACATCAGCACCTTTAAATGCTTCTGCCAAACTGATTTCATCCCTGTCTGCCGCAAATCTTTTCTTTCTATCATCAAGATCTGTTCTTTTATTATGAATCAATCCTTTTGAATCAAACATCCATACATGCTCCCTTTTGGCTCCAAGTGCTTCATACAACTCTATACATGCCATGGCAGCTGCACCCGCTCCATTCACCAAAATGATAATGTCTTCTATCTTTTTTTCCTGTAATTCTAGTGCATTCAACAAAGCTGCCGCACTTATGATGGCTGTTCCGTGCTGATCGTCGTGCATCACAGGTATTTTCATCTGCTCCTTCAACTTTTGCTCAATGTAAAAACACTCAGGTGCTTTTATATCTTCTAAGTTGATGCCTCCGAAAGTTGGCTGCAATGCTTTTACAATTTCAACAAATTTAACAGGGTCTTTCTCGTCAATCTCTATGTCAAAAACATCAATGTCTGCGAAAATCTTGAAAAGGACACCCTTTCCTTCCATGACAGGCTTACCCGCCTCCGGACCAATATCTCCTAGTCCAAGTACAGCCGTTCCATTGCTAATCACCGCCACCAGATTTCCTTTTGCAGTATATTTATATACGTTTTCAGGATTATGGAAAATCTCCATGCAAGGCTCCGCAACCCCTGGCGAATACGCCAAAGAAAGATCTCTTTGGGTCTTAGCTTCCTTAGTTGGAATTACTTCAATTTTTCCAGGACGACCTTTGGAATGATACTCCAAGGCCTGTTCTTTTCTTAAATTCTTTTGAATACTCATGTAATATTTTTTTGAACCCTAAACATAAAACCTAAAACCCTTCAACCTCTTCAACCCCTTCAACCCCTTCAACCCCTTCAACCCCTTCAACCATTTGCCCCCAAATAAGCCATCATCCCCATGCCAATCTCTATCGCATCCTCATCTACGTCAAATGTAGGTGTATGTACGCCAGATTCAATGCCTTTTAATTTATTCCCTGTGCCCAACCTGAAAAAGCATCCAGGGATTCGTTGTGAGTAATACCCAAAATCCTCAGCTCCCATGCGCAATTCAGATTCTTCTACGTTACTTAATTCTATGTAATCTTCACCCAAATTTCTCGCAGAAGTATTCAAAGCTGGGTTGTTGTAGACAGTAGGGTAGCCTATATCAATTCTTAAATCTACTTCAGTTCCATGTGCTTTTCCAATATTCGTTACAATTTCAGTGATTTTTTCATGGGCTTCAAACCTCCATTTTTCATCCATGGCCCTGAAAGTACCCATGAGATTTACTTGTGATGGAATTACATTGGTTGTAAATCCTCCTTGAAATGAACAGATCGACAAAACAGAAGGGGAGAAGGGGTTGTTGTTTCTGCTCACTACTTGCTGAAGGGCCACAACAATTTGTGATGCGGCTAATATGGTGTCTGATGTTAAATGTGGGGTTGCTGCATGTCCTCCTTTCCCTTTTACCGTAATATAGATTTCATCTGCACTGGCCATTACTTTCCCTGCTCTAAAACTCAATCTTCCGGTTTCTAACATAGGGTGCACATGCAAACCGAAAATGGCTGAGGGGGTTGGATTTTCTAACACACCTTCTTTTATCAACATGCTTGCTCCACCCGGATTTTTTTCTTCACCTGGTTGAAAGATAAGCTTGATGGTACCTTCCCATTCATCCTTCAGCTCATTCAAAATTTCTGCAGCTCCTAATAAACATGCTGTGTGAACATCATGTCCACAGGCATGCATAACACCTTTCACCGTTGATGCATAAGGAACTTTGTTTTCTTCTTGAATAGGCAACGCATCCATGTCTGCCCTCAACGCAACAACCCTGTCGGATGGCTTCCCCTTCAAAATGCCTATTACCCCGGTTCCTGCCATCACCGTAAATGGTACCCCCAGCTGTTTTAAATGTGCTTGTACAAGCTTCGAAGTATTGAATTCTTGATAACTCAGTTCTGGATTTGCATGCAAGTGTTGCCTTATTGAACGGTATTTTTCAAATTGTATGTTTGCTAAGCTTTTAATTTTGTCTTTAACCATATTTCAATTTATTAAAGATTATCTTATTCTTCTCTCCCTACAATTACTTCAACTTTAGCTGGAACGATCAACAAACCCCGAGGGAAAATAGACTCCATCACACTTTTCATCTCTTCAGCTTCATTATATGTTCTGAAATTACCAAACTGTACTTTAAAGTTGGGTGATTGAAAAAGCATGTAAGACTTTTGGTCTGGAAATGACCTCATCAAAATTCCTTTTGCTTTTGTTGCATCATCCCTATTACTAGTGCTAATCACAATTATCCGGAAACCTGATTGAACAGTTTTCCTTTCTTTATATATTGGCTTGTTGTACTCTATTTGTTTTTCAACCAACTTGTCTACCCTTGGATCCCTTATCACATATTTGCTTTTGGCAATTTGTGCATAAGTGGATGCCGTTATAATAAATAAACAGCATGAAAGGATTATTTGTTTAGTTGGCGTTTTCAAAAGGGTATTTTTATGGGTGATTATTCTTTGCCGTGACAAGCCTTGAATTTCTTGCCGCTACCGCAAGGACAAGCATCGTTTCTGCCTATTTTGGGACCAACCCTCACAGGTTCTTGCTTAACTTGCTCAGATGGATCATTGTAGGCATTGTCTGATTCTAGTAACTCAGATGTTGACTTTCCAGTTACATCGTCTTTCCTTACTTGCATCCTGCTCATATCTGTTCTGCTTTCCTTGCCTTCTTTCAATGAAGAGGAACCTTGATCAACTGGCAATCCTGCATGGCAAAGGAAGGAAACAATTTCTTTATTAACCGCTACATCCATATCAGAAAACAACTGAAAAGCAGTTTGTTTGTAAATAATCAAAGGGTCTTTTTGCTCATACACTGCTGTTTGCACACTTTGCTTTAAATCATCCATTGCCCTAAGATGCTCTTTCCAACTGTCGTCTATCAATGCCAACGTGATGGTTTTTTCTAATGAACCCACCATCTCTACTCCCTTGCTGCTGATTGTCTTCTCTAAATTGGTGAGCACATTGATGGATTTTTTACCATCTGTGAAAGGCACCACCACATTCACTATGTGGTTACCTTGGGTTAACTTTACATTTTGAAATACCGGCAACGATTGTTTTGCCAAAGCTATCTTTTTTGCATTATAATGCCCAATGGCTTCTTTATACAATTTTTCTGTCAGGGTATTTACATCCCCTTTTGACAAGTCTTCTGCTGTGATCGTGGCGTCTATGCTGAAATGCATAATGACAGACAACCTAAAACCTTCAAACTCACTGGTGCCTGCATATTGATTTACCAACGATGATGAAACTCCATAAAAAGCATTGTCTAAATCCAACGCCAGCCTCTCTCCAAACAATGCATGTTGCCTTTTGCTGTACACAACATTTCTTTGTTTGTTCATCACATCATCATATTCCAGCAACCTCTTTCTGATGCCAAAGTTGTTTTCCTCTACTTTTTTCTGGGCTCTTTCAATGCTCTTTGTGATCATGCTGTGCTGAATCAC
>CANLED010000247.1 GCA_947489175.1 Chitinophagaceae bacterium
TGTATATATTATTATTGATGGTTAGACACTAACGGTGCGTGTTCCTCAATAGCCTGGGGTTTAAAACCCAGGCTATTGGATTGTGTCGCTTTTCTTCAGGTGAGTTCCTTCGCTTCGCTCAGGATGACAGTTCCCTCGTCCCCCGTCCTTTGTCCCTCGTCCCTGGCTGTTTGATAGGGCTGTTCCCTCGTCCCCTGTCCCTCGTCCCTGGCTGTTTAGATTACCTCCCAAACAACTCCCCAACACTCTTTGGCCTCAGCGCTTCCAACCATTTAAAATTCCTCAATTCCTTTTTATCCTCAGGTATCTTGCTAAAAGGATAGGTGGTTCCAGTTGCACCATTTACCCAAGTTATTCTTTTCAATTCCCGATTGATGAATTTGAAACTGATGGCATCAGATTGGGTATAATCCATCCCTACATAAGCACTGTCATCATCTTGCAGATAATATAAACTTTCACTGTTCCCCTTTGCCCGAACATAATCAATCTCACCATCAATAAATTTTCCGGTCATTACATTTCCTCTCAACTGGTTGAAAAGCCCGTCGTTGGTTTGATTAATAGAAAATCCATTTTCATTAGCAATAAAAGTGTCCGCTTTTTTATTTTTTGTGATGAGCAACAATGTGTCTCCAGAAATTTGACTCCCCCTTGTCCACAAAACTGGCTCCGTAAAAAATTGAAATACTGAATCTATTGCAGAGTAATAAAGGCTGTCGCATTTCCCCTGAAGTGAATCTGAAAACATCCTTACATGATGAAACGCATTGAAATAGCGAAGTGTATCCGACCTGTCATTTTTCTTGGCAGTATCTTTCGGTAGAAAGGCTGAGTAAAGACTGTCCGCCGCAATAAACAGCGAATCTTTATCTTGCCTTAAAATCATAACCGGATTTTTGTATGATAAAATATCCTTAACCAGATTGTTAAAAACAGCAGCCCCGGAAAGCATTGAAACACCCTGTGCTGAATCTCTATAAAACACGTTCCCCTCTGCTAAAGCAATTCCTGAAATCTTATCATAATCTATTTTATCTGCAATTAAAACCTGTGTGCTGTCATCCATGATTGGTCTCTCTTTAAAGTTTGCCTTGCCTTGTTTGAGGTCATAGAATCCAGACCTGGTTCTGATGCGTGATCTTCCATCGTTGATGGTTGTTGCTGCTACAAAACTGGCTACTTCACTGTTGAGGTTATACAACAAAGTATCTGTTGCCAGGGTATAATCAGGGTCTACCAATTTTACATTTTTCTGAAAATAAACATCTTTGGTGTCTGCGTAATAAATGCCTTCTTTGCTGGTGAGTATAGATTTCCCATTCACCACTTTTCCGCCATTGATATATGTTCCCATTTTGGCATTCAAATCATATTCAAGGTTTTCCGTTGTTAGCACACCCTTCCCATCTGTCAACTTTACTTTTTTCTTTAGAGTTGCTATGCGTGTATCTCCAATGTATTTTATGTATTGAGAATATGTATGCACACTGTCTGCATCATTGATGTGTATGTTACCAAAAGCTTCAAATTGATTGAGTTTGGTGTCTTGTATTGCACTGTCACAATAAAACAAAGTATTATTTTGTTTCATGATAACATTCCTCACTAAGATGTTCAAATCTTTTGATGAATCTTGCTTTACACGCCTAAATACATCTGATTGGATGATTTGGATGTATTGACTGCTATCTCTTTTTGTGGTATCAATTGGATTTGATTGTCCAACCGCGGTAATAACAACCATGGTGAAAAAAACGAATAACCATAAATTAATTTTACATCCCATGGCGTGTTGTTATTTCAACGTATCTGGTAAAGCTGTTTCTAATGGTGTTGTTTTATCCTTTTTTCCAAACACAGAAATTTGTACATATCTTTTTGGATGTAGTTTTAAGTCCTGCAACAAGATATTCAAGCTATTAGCTGTTCTATTCAAATTTTGATAGAGTTGTTTGTCATTGGTTAACATACCTAAACTTCCTTTACCTTCTTTAACCCCTCCAAGGATTGCATTTAAATTTTCTGTTGCTGTGGCTAAACCTGCAATCGTTTTATCTAATTGAGAATTTGAAATGTCTCTTGATACCTTTGTTAAATTGTTTACCAAGGCCGCTATTGAGTCATTGTTTTTATTAAGGCTTCCTGTGAAGTTTTTAATATTATCCAAAGATGTAGCGAGACTGCCTTTTCCAGGCCTAAGCTGTGCATTTAATTGCTCGGTAGTTGAGGCAAGTTCTTTTAAAATGGTGGCAATGTTTCTATTTGCGTTATCGTCGAAAATTTGACCAATTTTTTTGATGGTATTGTCTAATGATGCTAATGTATTGTTTATATTTTCAACAGTAGGTTCAAGTTTTTCAGTGATGTTGTCAATCATACTTTTGCTGTCAATCCCTGTTAGCGTATCTCCATGGTGAAGATATTCTGTTGATTTTCCCTTTATGATGACGATAGAGGCCGCTCCTAAAGGAGAAGCTGAAATTTTGGCATAAGAATCTTTGGGGATGTTGATTTCTCTCACAATTTGAAATGCAACTATTATTCTGCTCATATCAGCATCCTGCTCAATCAATCCTTCTACAGCTCCTACTCTTAGTCCATTTATTTTTACAGGGTCTGCCACATTCAAACCTTCAATCTTGCTGAAGGTGATAAACATGCCCGCTTTCTTCTCAAATAAGTTTTTCCCTTTCAAGAAGTTAAAACCTAAGATTAACATGGCTATGGAAACTGCTGCCAATGCACCTACTTTTGTTTCATTTGATACTTTCATCATAATTTTCTTCTTTTTCTCTTCATTTAACCCTAAACTTTAAACCATCAACCTTAAACTAAAAAATCATTTCCCTCCATCAATCTGTTGCTTATAAGCAAGTATTGCATTCGCAATAGCTCTTGTCATTTCAATCTGTCCAGCATCACTGTTCAAATAATCTTCTTCTTCTCTATTCGTAATATAGCCAGTTTCTATTAATATCGCTGGCATATTTGTAGCCTGCAATACCCAAATACCTTTCCAATTTCTTTGCAGTACACCCAAACTACGTCGTCCAATATTCGTAAATTCATTTTCAACCATTGTTGCAAGCCTTACTGAATTGCTAAAGAACTTCTGCGTCCATAACCTGGCCCTTATAATAGCCTCTGGACTTTGTGGATCTGGCACATCTACTACTTCTGCTTCTGTTTCAAACCTATCGTCATTTGCTAACCCCGCTGCCTTGTTGTCGCTCCTATCTGCCGCCCATACATAAGTAGATGATCCATACATTGGGTTTGGATTGCTGCCATAAATAGGTTTTTTTCTGGTGTGTTTTTTTCTTTTTGACCCTTTCCCAGTATAGTATGTCTCATTTTTATAACCAGTGATAAACTTCTTTGGCGGTGCTGCATTTACGTGTATACAAATAAAAAGGTCTCCATTTTCCCTATTGGCTATGTTTGCTTTTTCTGTTACACTGTGAAATATATCCCTCTCCCTTGTCATTACAATCCTTGTGGTTGGCATTTCACTTCTTAACAAAGTATCAAGTCGTTTTGCAATGGCCAATGTAATTTGAGATTCGGTTGAATAGGCCCCTCTCGCACCTGGTTCAGTACCTCCATGTCCTGCATCAATAATGATGGTTTTAATTCTTGGTCCCTTTCGTGTAGATTGACCAAAAACAACTGCTGTAGTTAAAATAACAGCCAAAAAACTTAATAATGAAGATCTCAATAGTCTTACCATTACTTTTTCTGTTTAAAATGAATAAATAGAAATCCAATCTTCACAATATCTTACAACTTAAATTGATTAATTTTGCTGGCCAACAATTATGCTGCACACTCAACGCAAATTTAGTTTAAAATATCTTTTTTTCTTGATTTTAACTTCAGGGGGACTATGCTTTTTAACATTACCTATTAATGCTAAAAACAACTTCCTTGGATTGAATGCAAATAACAACTCTGTAGATACAACTAAACCGCTATCAAAAACCGATACTTCAAAGAAAATCAGCAAAATTGATACGCTGAAATTCAAGCTTTCTGCAGATACATTGAGTGCGCTAATAGAACATACAGCAGAAGATTCTATGGTGCTCGATGTTGATGCTCGCAAAGTCATGCTTT